>JAPKDO010000037.1 GCA_028822535.1 Acidimicrobiales bacterium | reverse complement strand
GTCGACGGCCGGGAGTTGAAACGGCGATCCCGCGTTCGCACGCAATCCGCCGACACCGACCTTCCCGATGTCGGGCAGTGGATCGCCGCCGCCGGTACCGCTCGACGCGCTGGTCGTGAGGTCGCCATCTGCGTCGAACACCAACAGCGCGCTCTCGCGATCGGGCTGGGCCGAGACCGTGTCGACGATCTCGGCCGCTGCAACCGGATCGGCGATCCCGTCGATGGTCTCGGCGCCGGTCTCGAGTTGGTCGTCGATCTGGCCGACCAACTCCGCACGTACCAGCCAGAGGATGCCGACGCCGCAGACCGCCATGACGGCGAACACGGTCAACAGGATCCCGAGTTGGATGCGCCGAGCGGTCGACACGAATCAGTCCTCGTCCCGGAGCGTGTATCCCACGCCGCGCACCGTCCGGATGAGCTTCGGGTCGTGCACGTCGACCTTCGCGCGCAGGTAGGAGATGTACGTCTCGACGACGCTGGCGTTGCCGTCGTAGTCGTACTGCCACACGTGATCGAGGATCTGCGCCTTCGAGAGCACCCGGCCTGCGTTCAACAGCAGATACCGGAGCAGACGGAACTCGGTGGGCGACAGATCGATCGGATCACCATGACGGGACACACGATGCGCGTCCTCGTCCATCACGAGGTCGGCGTACCCGTGTCGGCGCGACGGCGCGTCGCCCGGGCCGGCGCGACGCAACACGGCATGAACCCGAGCCACCATCTCCTCGAGACCGAACGGCTTCGTCACGTAGTCGTCGCCGCCCTCGAGGAATCCGGCGACCCGGTCGTCGGGCGCATCCTTGGCGGTGAGGAAGATGACCGGCGTGTTGTCGCCGTCGGCCCGCATCCGACGGCACACCTCGAAGCCGTCAGGACTGGGCATCATCACGTCGAGGACGACGAGATCGGGACCGAAGTCCCCGATCGCCCGCAGCGCGTCGTTGCCGTTGTCGGCGCTGCGGGTCTCGAACCCGACGAAGCGGAGTGCCGTCCCGAGCAGGTCGGTGATGTACTCCTCGTCATCGACCACGAGCACCTTTCGACCCTCGCCGCGAGGCGTGTTGTCGAAGCTCGGGCCGGTGGACATCGCCCCAGTGAACACCCTGTTCCTTGGAGTTCGCTCAGAACTCGCTTCGATGATCCACCGGATGACTCGGCGCCTGATCCATGGGGGTTCCAAGGGTTCTCTGAGGGTCGGGGCGTTGCATGGGGCATCCCCGAACGACACGCGCGAAAGAAGCGACCATGGCAACACTCCTCTATCGACTCGGACACTTCAGCGTCCGCAACCGCAAGAAGGTCCTCGGCGCCTGGCTGATCGGCCTTCTCCTCCTCGGGGTGATCGCCCAGGCCGCCGGCGGCGAGACCTCGACCGAGTTCTCCATCCCCGGCACCGAATCCCAGGAAGCCATCGACCTCCTGCAGGAACGCTTCCCGACCCAGTCCGGCGACAACGCCCGTGTCGTCATCGCATCCGACGACGGATCGCCGCTCGACCTCGCGCAGCTCACGTCCATCAGCGACGAGTTGAGCGAGCTGCCCGAGGTACTCGGAGCGTCCGATCCGGCGACCATCGGGTCGATCTCCCCCGACGGTTCCATCGCGTTCTCGACCGTCCAGTACGAGGTCGACGCGATCTCGGTCGAGGAATCGTCCTTCGAAGCGCTCGTCGCAGCTGCCGAGTCGATCGAGGCCGACGGCCTCCAGGTCGAACTCGGCGGGGGCGTCGTCACCGCGCACTCGCAGGCCGAACCGGAATCGTCCGAACTCATCGGCCTGGCCGTCGCAGTGGTCGTCCTGCTGTTCGCGTTCGGCTCCGTCATCGCCATGGGCCTCCCGCTCATCACCGCGCTCATCGGTCTCGGCATCGGGCTCATGGGCATCACGCTCATGTCGGCCTTCGTGGACCTGTCCGAGACCGCGCCGATCCTGGCCACGATGATCGGGCTCGCGGTCGGCATCGACTACGCGCTCTTCATCGTCACCCGACATCGGCAGAACCTGGCCGACGGACTCGACGTCGAAGAAGCCGCCGCGCGTGCCAACGCCACCGCCGGAGGCGCCGTCGTCTTCGCCGGCATGACCGTGGTGATCGCCATCGGCGGCCTCGCCGTCGTCGGCATCCCCTTCCTCACCGTCATGGGTCTCGCCGCCGCCGCCACGGTGTTCGTCGCGGTGCTGGTCGCCATCAGCCTCCTGCCCGCCATGCTCGGCTTCGCCGGACACAACATCGACAAGTTCACGCTCCCGGGCATGAAGGCCAAGACGTCGAGCGCCGGCGAGGTCACCCTCGGGACCAAGTGGGCCGCAACGGTCACCCGCCATCCGGTCATCGCTCTCGCCGGCGGCCTGCTCGTCATGTTGCTGCTCGCGATACCGACGCTCAGCCTGCGTCTGGGTTCACCCGACGCCGGCACGCAGCCTGAGGGCAACACGCAACGCGAGGCCTACGACCTGCTGGCCGAAGGCTTCGGCCCCGGCTTCAACGGGCCTCTGACCGTGGTCGTCGATCTGACCAGTGCCTCCGATCGCGCCGGTGCCGTCGCCGCCGTGACCGACGCGATCGAGTCCGATGCCGGCATCGCCGGCGTCGGACCGGCGAATCTCAACGAGGCCGGCGACACCGCGGTCATCTCGGCGACGCCGACGACCGGCCCCGCCGACCAGACGACGGAGGACACCGTCAACCGCCTGCGCGGCGACGGACTGCGCGACGTCGAGGCCGACACCGGCGCCGCCGTCTCGTTGACCGGGTCGACCGCGTCGAACATCGACATCAGCAAGAAGATGCTCGACGCCATCCCGGTGTTCATGATCCTCGTGATCGGGCTCACGCTCCTCTTGTTGATGGGCGTGTTCCGGTCGATCGTGGTCCCGATCAAGGCCGCCATCGCCATCCTGTTGTCCATCGCGTCGAGCTTCGGCGTGCTGGTCGCGGTGTTCCAGTGGGGTTGGCTCAAGGACGTCATCGGGCTCGAGACGACGGTCCCGATCATCAGCTTCCTCCCGCTGCTGATGTTCGCGATCCTCTTCGGGCTCTCGATGGACTACGAGGTCTTCATCATGACCCGCATCCGTGAGGAGTACACGAAGTCACGCGAGGCGACGGAGAGCGTGCTCACCGGTCTCGGCGCCTCGGCCCGTGTCATCTCGGCTGCGGCCATCATCATGGTCAGCGTCTTCGGCAGCTTCGTACTCGGCGACGACCCGACGATCAAGATGTTCGGCATCGGCCTGTCGGCTGCGGTGCTGCTCGACGCCACCGTGGTCCGCATGGTGATCGTCCCGGCGGTCATGACGCTCTTCGGTGACCGGGCGTGGTGGTACCCGGCGTGGATGAGCCGCATCACCCCGAACTTCGACGTCGAGGGCGAGCAGCTGATGCACGACTTGGAAGCTCGGGATGCCGGCGGCCCCGAGACCCTCGACGACGACCACGAGTTGGTCGGCGTCTGATCCGCCATCGCTTCTCGGCCTGGGCCCCGGCGCACTCCGCGTCGGGGCCCACTGGCTAGCGTGCCCGGATGCAGGTGGACGAGAAGTTTCTGGGATTGCGCGGTGGCGAGGACGGCCGGTTCCGATTCACGGTCGAGGATCACCTCGCCCGACTCGACGGGCGTCTCTACGGCGGGACGGCGATCGCGGTGTCGGTCACCGCCGCCGAGCGCGTGTCAGAGCGGTCGGCGCTGTGGATGACGACGCAGTTCGTGTCCACCGTGGGCACCGGCACCGAGGTCACCGCTCACGCCGAGGTCCTGGCGCCCGGTCGACGCACGAACCAGGTGCGTGTCACCGGCACGAGCCCGACGGGCGAGGTCGTCTTCGCGTCGCTGGGAGCGACGGGCCACCCTCGTCTCGACGGCCTGAGCGGCGAGTTCGAGCAAGCCCCCGAGGTCCGGCCGCCCGACGACGCCGAGCGCTGGGACTCACCCTTCGCGGCGTTCCGCGACCTCGCTCCGGACATGGAGTTGCCGCCGGTCCCTCCCGGCACCGGGTTCACCGGCGTCATCGAGATGCGCAAGGCCGAGGTGATCCGCCATCCCGATCACGGCCCCGGGCGCGTCTGCATCTGGGTCCGGCGCCGGGACGGCGGCAAGATCACGCCGGCGATCGCGGCCTACATGGCCGACATGGTCCCGATGTCGGTGGCGCACGCGTGCGGCGTGCTCGCCGGCGGGACCAGCCTGGACAACTCGATCCGCATCGGGACGTTCGTCGAGACCGACTGGATCCTGCTCGACCTCCGCCCGCATCTCGCGGTCGGCGACTACGGCCACGGCGCGGCGCACGTGTGGAGCCGCGACGGTCACCTGATGGCGACGGCCAGCCAGACGGCGTCGATGATGCGGTTCGACCCGACCGACCTGCCCTGGACGAAGAAGTCCGAGACGTAGGCCGGCTGGTCGGGTCGTCAGTGCTCCTTCGACCCCTCGGGTCAGATGCTGCCCTCGCCCTTGGCGTTGGCGCCGGTGACCGCCATCTCGCGGTAGTGATCGCCCGTCTCCTCGGAGACGGAGGCGGGGGCGGCGGCGGCCTCTTGATCGGTCGGGGCGCGGTCGGCTGAGCCGAAGCGATGCGCGTCCTCGTCGGGCTGCGTCCCCTTGAGGAACGAGCGCACGAACCACTGCTGCATCTCGAGCGTCGCGGTCTGGTCGACGAGCATTCCCTCCGAGACCGGGTCGAGATTGGCGCCATGGGCGATCGCCCGGCGGTGGTCCAGGATGATGCCGTCGTAGACGACGTCGAGGGCACGCAGATGCTCCTGCGTCGATGCCTGGCCGAGGGAGTAGTCGTCCCAGGTCCGATTCTTCACCAGCGCGCCGGGCAAGCCGGTCGGGACACCGCCCAGGGTCCGGATCCGCTCAGCGATCTGGTCGACGATGTCGCGGACCTCCGCGACGAACGTGTCGAGCATCTCGTGCACGGCGATGAAGTTGGGGCCGACCACGTTCCAGTGGACGTGTTTGAGCGTGAGCTCCATGTCGATCACCGAGGTCAGCCGCTGCGCCAGCAGTTCGTTCATCTCCTCGGCGTGGTTGGTGCCGATCCCCGACACGGTGCGGAGGGGTTGTTCCTGTTCGGGGGTGTCGGTGCTCATCGTGGACGGGTCCTTCCGTTGCGTCTGTCTGCGGACACTCGGCTTCCGTACCCACGCCGGGCGCGATCCATGCGGGTCTACGCCCGCACTCGAACGGGAAGAGGACTGCACATGACCCTCACCAACAGACTCGGTCGCCCGATGCTCGCCGCCATGTTCGTCACCGGCGGCGCCGACCAACTCATCCATCCCGACGAGAAGGCGGACGCCGCAGGACCGATCGTCGACGAGATCGACGACAAGATCGACGCGGTGCCCATGCCGAGCGAGAATCGCGACGCCGTTCGGATCAACGGTGCCGTGCAGCTCGTCGCGGGCGGACTCCTCGCCATGAACCGGGTGCCGCGCCTCGCCGCGACCGCACTCGCCGCGTCGCTCGTCCCGACGACGCTCGCCGGCCACCGGTTCTGGAGATCGACGACGAACAGGCCCGGGCGCAGCAACGCATCCACTTCATGAAGAACGTGGCGATGCTCGGCGGCTTGGTGATCACGATCGGCGACACCGGACGCGAGCCCTCGATGGGATGGAAGGCGCGTCGTGCCGCTCGCAAGACAACGGCCGACATCGCCGACACGGCGGACGACGTCCGGAGCAGTGCGCGGCGGTTCCGCCGCTCGGGTGCCGACGCCGCGACCACTGTCGCCGACTCCATCGGCGATCTCGCCTCGTCGGCAACGGAAGCGCTCCCGACCGCCAGCGCCGGTGGACCGAGCTTCTCGGCACCCGACATCTCGACCCCCGACCTGTCCGGCGTCGCCGACGACGCGCGTGACGCTGCTCGAGGACTCCGCGAAGCAGCCGCCCCAGCGCGCGAAGCGCTGCGCGACCGCGCCAGCGACTTGGTCTCGAAGGCCAAGGACATCGATGTGAAGCGGCAGCGCAAGTCCCTCGAGAAGCAGGCGAAGCAGACCCGAAAGCAAGCCCGAAAGCAGGCTCGTCGCCTGAGCGACCGGGCCGCGGACCTCGGTCGAAGCGTGACCGACAAGGTCCCCGCCGTCAGCCTCACACGCTGACAGACACTGCGGATCGCCCCGGGACCGCCCCCGAGTCACACGACTCGGGGGCGTTTCGCGTCCGCCCGAAGTCGATCGATGCTCACGAGTCGGCGTCACCCTCGACGAACCGGACGTCCTCCACGTCGTCTCGATGCGCCATCGGCACGACACATGCACGAGGCGTGCATCCAGGGTCGGCATCGATCTCGAGACGGTGCACCATCCGGCCGTCGTGCTTCTCGGTGCCGACGAGGCCGACCCGAGCGTCGGCCACCGACGCCATTACGGCCTCGAGCGAGGAATCGTCCGCGCCGGCGGCCATCCGCACCACGACCACCCGCTTCGTCCGGGTGAAGTGCCGACGCACCCAGTCTCGGGGGATCCGGAGCACGGCCAACACGAAGACGAGCAGCACTGCCGAGAAGACGGCGACCCCTCCGTCCCCGACGCCGGCGGCGAGCCCGACGGCGGCCGTTGCCCACAGGGTCGCCGCGGTGGTCAGGTTCTTGACGTCGGCGCCGCGCCGGAAGATCACGCCGGCACCGAGGAAACCGATGCCGACGACGACCTGGGACGCGACTCGGGTCACGTCGATGCGGACGTTGGTCTCGGACTGGGGTTGCTCGAACTCGCTGAACCCGAGCGTCGAGATCACGCCGAACAGCGCAGCGCCGAGGCTGACCGCCAAGTGCGTGCGCAGGCCCGCAGGCTGATCGTCGATCTCTCGTTGCAGTCCGATGACCGCGCCGAGCGCGACGGCGAGTGCGACCCGCACCGCCATCTCCGACGGGAGTCCGAGGTCCATCACGCCGCCCGCTCGACCGACATCGCTGCTCCGGTCAGTGGTTGCGGAGGGCGTCGATGAGCTCGTCCTTGCTCATGTCGGATCGACCTTCGATGTCGATCTCCTGAGCGCGCTCGTAGAGGTCGTCCTTCGTCCACTCCTCGTAGGGCGCTGACTTGCCGCCGCGCTTTCCGGCCGTCTCGCGGTCGGTGTTGGCGATGCGGGCGGCCTTCTCCTTGCTCGCGCCGTCTCGGCGGAGCGCTTCGTAGAGCTCGTCGTCCTTGACGCTGGGTCCGGGGTCCTTCTTGCCGGGCATGGTGTCTCTCCTTGGATGGTCGTTCGGGCGGGCCCGCCGATTCAGGTCGCTGCGCCGAGCTGGTCGAGCAGCGCAGCGTTGAAGGCCGGGATGTCATCGGGGTTGCGGCTCGTGATCAGTCGTCCGTCGACCACCACTTCCTCGTCGACCCACTCGGCACCGGCGTTGCGGAGGTCGGTCCGGATGGACGGCCACGAGGTGAGTCGTCTCCCCTCGACCAGCTGCGCCTCGATCAACAGCGATCCGGCGTGGCAGATGGCCGCCACGGGCACGTCGGCATCGGCGAGCCTCCGCACGAAGTCGACGATGTCGTCGTCGGTGCGGAGTTTGTCGGGGCTGTAGCCGCCGGGGATCACGAGCGCGTCGTAGGAGCCGGGTTCGACGTCGGCGACGGCCAGGTCGGTGGTCACGCTCGTCTCCCCGCGCTTGCCGGTCAGTTCGGCGCCCGCTTCGGAGCCGATCACGTAGACCGTGTGCCCGGCTTCTTCGAGCGCATCGCGAGGGCCGGTGAACTCCGGGTCCTCGAAATCGGGGGCGAGTACGACGGCGACGCGGGCCATGGATCCTCCAAGGGACGCTGGGGGATGGTCTCCTCGGTGCTCTACCCGGACCGAGGCGCTGTCATTCCCTCAGCCGCGACGCCGACACGATCAACCGAGTCCCAGACGCGCCAGCTGCTCGTCGGGGGCATCCACCGAGACGAGCGCCTCGCGGAGCAACGTCGCCATGTCGTCGGCCGCCGACTCACCCTGTCGGTTCTCCTGCTCGTCGGGATCGACACCGAGGTCGAAGAGGAAATGGCGATCCACGGTGTTGCCAGAGACCCAGAACGGCAGCTTGTCCCCTGCCTCGTAGGGCTGGCGGATGACCGGGATGTCGGAGCCGGGCATGGTGTCGAGCCAGGCCTTCTGGTCGGGCGCGGGGAGTCCCTCGAAGCCATGGATGTGGAGCGGCATCGTCGACCACCGGTTGGACCACATCGAGATCGGGAAGTTCTCCCCCACCGCGCCGCGTACGTACTTGCGCGTCCCATCGGTGATCTGCACCCAGCCGCCGTAGTAACCGCCGATCGCCCACTCGCTGATCGCCTCGGCCTCGCCGGTGAGCAACGGCACCATCGACCGGCCGTGGGTGCGGTGTGCGACCTGGGCCTCATAGACGTCGGCGATGGTCGCGAAGAGATCCACGTTGGTCGTGAGCGCGTCGCACGTGCCGCCGCCGTCCTGACCCGGCCAGTGGATCAGCAGCGGGGTGTGCCCCAGCGGCTCGTACTGCGGAACACCGGGTTTGCCCCAGATGTCGTTCCCTTCACGCTCCTCGCCGAGGTAGTGCCCGTGGTCGGTGCACACGACGAGCGCCGTGTCCTCCCACAGGCCTCGTTCGTCGAACGCGTCGAGCACTCGGCCGAACCAGTGATCGATCATCGACAGCTTCGAGCCGTAGTTTGCGCGGACGTGGCGACCCTCGGCCTCGCTGATCAACCCCTTCGCCACCCCGCCGTCGACGTAGGGAGGCCAGATGATCATCGAACGCGGAGCGTTCGCCTCGTCCTCCGGCGGTACGTCCTCGTAGCGCCCGGCCCACGGGGCTGGGGTGTCGAAGGGTTCGTGCGGGTCGAACTCGTCGACGAAGAGGAACCAACGGTCGTGATGCGGGGTCGCCTCGGTGAGGAACCGCGCCGCCGCCGTCATCGTGCGCGGGCCGGGATAGTCGGCCTCTTCGCGGAAGAAGGTGCGGGAGCGGTCGTAGCCGCGTTCGAAGTCGTCGATGCCCATGACCCGGTTCATGAACCATCCGCCGCGGCCCGCCGGCATCGCCGGCGTGCCGACCCAGGTCGGGTCCTTGTGGGTCCGCCAGGGGTCGCCCTCGTGTCCGCGCAGGTAGTCCCAGCCGTCGAAGTCGGTGTGGTAGTTCTCGCCCCCGGTCTCGAAGAGGTGCGGATGGTCGGTGACCAGCGCGGTGGTCACGCCGTCGTGACTGAGCACACGCGTGATCGGCTGTTCCCACAGCTCGATCGAGCCCCACGGCTTCCACAGGAAGTCGATCGCGCCACAGAGGATGTCGTGCCGGGCCGGCATGCACGGCAACGATCCGGTGACGTGGCGGGTGAACCGCGTCGCCTTCTCGGCGGCGAACCGGTCCAGGTTCGGCGTCTCGAACTCGGTCCCCCCATAGCTGCCCAACATGTGGCGGTTGAGCGAGTCGAGGAGGACGACGGCGACGTTCTTCGGCTTCGACGGGGTGGCCATGCGCAGTCCCTAGCAGGATGGCAGTCTTCGAGGATGAGCGAACGACACGTCCTGGTGACCGGTGCGAACTCGGGCATCGGGCTCGCCACCGTCCTCGAACTCGCGAAGCGCGAGTTCCGGGTCACCGGCACCGTTCGTTCGGAGGCGAAGGCCTCGACCGTGACGAAGGAGGCGAAGGCTGCCGGCGTCGAGGTCGAGACGCGCATCCTCGACGTCACCGACGCCGACGGCTGCGAAGCGTTGATCGACAGCGTCGGCACGCTCCACGGCCTCGTCAACAACGCCGGCTACGGCATGACCGGCGCGGTCGAGGATGTCGCCGACGACGAGGTGCACCAGATCCTCGACACGATGCTCGTTGCACCGATCCGACTCGCCCGTCTGGCGATCCCCGCCATGCGTGCGGCGGGCGGGGGTCGCATCGTCAACATCTCGTCGATCTACGGCCGGACGACGACGCCGCTGACCGGCTGGTACCAGGGCACGAAACACGCCCTCGAAGGCGTGTCCGATGCCCTGCGGATGGAGGTCGCCAAGGACGGGATCCACGTCGTGCTCGTCGAACCCGGCGGGTTCAAGACCAACATCTGGGAAGACCTGCAACGCGACCTCGACAAACGCGCCGGGTCCGACTACACGCAGGCCTACGAACGGCTCGGTTCGCTCCAGGGCCTGTGGTCGGGGCTGATGGGCGAGCCGTCGACCTGCGCGAAGGTCATCGCCAAGGCGCTCGAGACGTCGTCGCCGCGCTCGCGATACCTCGTCGGCGTCGACGCCCGCCTGCTGTCGCTCGCCGCCGACGTCACGCCGACCCCGATCATGGATCGCGTCATGCGCCTCGCCCAAGGCCTCTGAGGCCATCTCCCGTCACCGGCTCACACCAGGTGTGAGTGAGCAACGGAGAATCAACCGGTAGGGGGCTTGTTCGCCTCGATGACCTCGCGCGGGATGACCGGGGCGTCGCGGCCGGTGCCGTGGGAGCCCGCGGGCCGGTCCTTCGCGGGTTCGGCCACTTCGGGGAGCGAGGAACCCTGCGAACCCTCCTCGTGGTACTCCTCCTCCACGTTCACTTCCCAGACGTCGTGGGTCGATCCCGTCATGATGTTCTCGACCGTCAGCATGGCCGTGAACATCGAGTGGTCCTGGTTGTTGTACCGGAACATGCCGTTGCGACCGACCGGATGCACGTTGGCCGCGCCCGAGTCGAGCCAGGCGCGCAGGGTGTCGACGTTGCGGGCATAGCGGTCGTCGTAGATCGGGTACGCCTTCGCCTGGCGCACGACGTAGCCGGCCTCGACCTGACCCTGCTTCGCGAGACCGAGCTGTTCGAGTTCCTTCTTGGCCCGCTCGATCAGCCACGAATCGTCGGCGTTCCACTCCGCGTCGCCCTCCCACACCGTGTACTCGAGGCCGAGGGTGTTCTTGCCCTCCTTGACCATGTACGGCGACCACGACCCGAAGTTCTGGATCCGCATCGTGCGCACGTTCGGGTCGTGGATGTAGATCCAGTTGTCGTCGAAGTCGACGATCTCGTCGGGCAACACGAGGGCGACGATCAGATAGTCGCGGTAGCGAAGATCTGCGGCGGCGGCCTTCACGTCGTCGGGCGCCGGTGGGTCCATCGACTCGAGCAGGTGCGAGATCGGCATCGAGGAGATCACCTCGGTGCACGGGAACTCGGCGGCGGATCCGTCGGCCCGGGTGGCGACCACGCTGGTGGCCCGACCCTCGGCGTGGTGGATCGTGGTGACCGTGGACTCCATCTCGATCGTGGAACCCTTGGCCGTGACCGTGTCCCTGCACACCTCCCACATCATCCCCGGGCCGTACTTCGGGTACTGGAACTCCTCGATGAGCGACGTGATGGCGTCTTGGTTGTTCTTGGGCTGCTTCCGTGTGGGGAGCAGCGCGTTGACGATGGCGTTGCCGAGCGAGAGGCCCTTCACGCGCTGGGCTGCCCAGTCGGACGGCATCTCGTGGACGGGAACGCCCCAGAGCTTCTCGGTGTAGGTCTTGAAGAAGGTCTCGTAGAGCCGCTGGCCGAAACGGGCGACGAGCCAGCCCTCGTAGTTGGTCTGGTCCTTGGGCGGGAAGACCTTGGCCTTGGCGTAGGAGAGCACGCAGAGAACGGCTTCGACGATGCCGAGGTTCTTGAGGGCGTTCGACGCCTTGAGCGGGTAGTCGAAGTACTTGCCGTCGTAGAAGATGCGGCTCTTACGCGGCCGCATGAGGAAGTCCTCGTCCGGGAGGATCTCGTGCCACAGGTCCTCGACCGCCTGGACCTTGGTGAAGAAGCGGTGTCCACCGATGTCGAAGCGCCAGCCGTCGCGCTGCGCGGTGCGCGAGATGCCGCCGACCGTTCCGTCGGCCTCGAGGATGGTGGAGGCGACGCCGTACTTGTGCAGCTGGAACGCTGCCGTCAGCCCCGCGGGGCCGGCGCCGACGATCACGACCTCGTGCGGGTCCGATGGCTCGGCAGGAGGAACGGCGGCGGTGTCGGGCATCGAAGTGCGACGCTACCCAGAACCCTGCTACGAACTCACCATGGCAGACGCACTGATCATCGACGCGGTACGCACCCCCCGGGGCATCGGCAAGCAGGGCAAGGGCGCTCTGGCGCATCTACACCCCCAGCATCTGGGACGCACCGTGCTCGAAGCGCTCGTCGAACGAAACGGTTTCGACACCGCCGACGTCGACGACGTCGTGTGGGGCACGAGCGCACAGATGGGCCCCCAGGGCGGCGACCTCGGACGCATGTCGGCGCTCGACGCCGGCTACGACGTGAAGGCGAGCGGCATGACCCTCGACCGCTTCTGCGGGTCGGGCATCACCGCCAACAACATCGCAGCCAACGCGATCATGGCCGGCATGGAGGACCTCGTCGTCGGCGGTGGCACCGAGATGATGTCGATCAAGCACAAGGGCATGCAGCCCATGGGCGCCGGCAATGCCCACCTCCAGGAACTGCACCCGCAGTCGCACCAGGGCGTCTGCGCCGATGCCATCGCCTCGATGGAGAAGATCCCCCGCGAGGTGCTCGACGCCCACGCGGCCGAATCCCAGAAGCGGGCGGCCCGGGCCATCGCCGAGGGCCGGTTCGACAAGAGCCTCATCCCGGTCCTGAACCTCGACGGCACCGTGGCGCTCGACCGCGAGGAGTTCCCGCGGCCCCAGACCACGGTCGAGTCGTTGGCGGCGCTCGCTCCGAGCTTCCCGGCCATCGCCGACTACGAGCACCCGAACGAGGACGGCACCCTCAACCCGTCGTTCCGTGCGCTCATCAACCAGAAGTACCCCGACCTCGAGATCGAGCACGTGCATCACGCCGGCAACTCGTCCGGCGTCGTCGACGGCTCGGCCGCCATCCTCTGGGCCAGCGAGGACTACGCCAAGGCGCACGGGCTGAAGGCGCGTGCCCGGGTCGTCGCGACGTCCAACATGGGCGACGATCCGACCCTGATGCTCAACGCCCCGGTCCCTGCCGCGAGGAAGGTGCTCGATCGCGCCGGCCTGTCCCAGGACGACATCGACATCTGGGAGATCAACGAGGCGTTCGCCGTCGTGTCCGAGAAGTTCCAGCGTGACCTCGACCTCGACCGCGACAAGGTCAACGTCAACGGCGGCGCCATGGCGCTCGGTCATCCCATCGGTGCGACGGGTGCGATCCTGATCGGCACCGTGCTCGACGAACTCGAGCGGACCGACGGACAGTTCGGGCTCATCACCATGTGCGCCGGCGGCGGCATGGCCCCGGCCATCATCATCGAACGCGTCTGATCCGTAGCGTTCGCGCGATGTCCTCGATCCCACCGTCCACCCCGCCCGGGGCCACCCCCGCCGGCTGGTACCCGGACACGAACCAACCGGGGACCCTGCGCTACTGGGACGGGGCGGCGTGGACCCAACACACCCATCGATCGAACGCGCCGTCCCCCGCCGTGCCGGCGACGCCCACCGCCGCAGCCGCGGCCCCGGTACCGAGCGGATACCAGGTGTACCAACCGGGCATGATCGCCGGGTCGGCCACGACGATCGGACCCGACGGTCAGCTGTGGTTCGCCGGACGGCCGGTGTGTACGCCGTGGCAGCGGCTCGGCGCGTGGGCCCTCGACGCCCTCTTGATGCTCGTGACCCTGGTCATCGGCTGGCTCATCTGGGCGTGCTTCACCGCACAGGAGGGTCAGACTCCGGCCCGCAAGATCCTGCACCAACGGGTGTTGCGGTACCCCGAGGCCACGGTCGCCAGCTTCGGGTGGATGCTGGGCATGCGCGGAATCGTCGCGGGGATCGTCATGAACATCGCCTGGCAGTGCATCATCCCCGGGCTGGTCCTCGCCTTCATGCCCTTCTGGGACGACAAGAACCAGACGGTGACCGACAAGATCTCGACGTCGGTCGTGGTGTCCGAGGCGTAGCTACAGGTCGATGCCGACCCCGCCGGCGGCGCGCTGACGCGCGGTGAACGACGCTTCGTAGACCTCTTCGGGCGTCTCGCGGACGAGCTGGTCGAGGATGTGCGCGTCCTCGCCGACGAGGATCCGCCACCGGCCGTCGCGCACCCCGTCGAGGATGACGCCGGCGGCTTGCTCGGCCGAAGTGGGCGCGTTGTCGCGGAACAGCTCGCCCATGGTCGTGATGAGCCCACGGATCTGGTCATCGGTGAACGTCGAAGCGTCCATCCCTCGAGCGGTGATCACCGTGCGCGTCGCGGCGAGATCATCAGCGGTCATGTCCTCGGGTCGATGACCCAGGATGTCTGCCGAGTTGAGGACGATCGACGTGCCGATGTGGCCGGGCATCACGACGGAGACACCGACGTGGGGCGCGTGCAGGCGGAAGTCGTTGACGAGCGCTTCGGTGAAGCCCTTCACCGCGAACTTCGCGGCGGAGTACGCGGTGTGGGCCCGGTCGGGGCCGAGCGACGCCCAGAAGCCGTTGACGCTGCTGACGTTGACGAGGTGGCCTTCGCTCGACGCCACCAGCAGCGGCACGAACGAACGACAGCCGTTGTAGACGCCCTTCCAACACACGTCGAACGTCCGGTCCCATTCCTCGCGGGAGCCCTCGATGAAACTCGCTCCGCCGCCGATCCCCGCGTTGTTGAAGACCAGGTTCACGTGGTCGGTCTGCTGTTCTGCCAGGACGTGGTCGCGGAACGCGAGCATCGCCGTCTCGTCGGAGACGTCGGCGACGAAGGTCGTGATCCGTGTCCCGCTGGGGGCTTCCTTGTCGGCCAAAGCCTTCGACTCGGCCATGTTCGCGTCGGAGACGTCGCACATCGACACGTGCGCGCCGGCTGCCGACAACTGGCGCACCAGTTCGCGACCGATACCCGTTCCTCCACCGGTGACGACGGCGATACGACCCTCGAACTGCTCCATTGCGACATTCCCCCGTTCATGGCGCCGCAGCGACGCCCGACAGCCCACTTGACCGTACGGTCAAGACCGTAGCAGCCGCCTGATTCGCGTGTCCCAGGGGTACCGTCACCCACGATGCCGGGGGTCCGAACTGCACCGCACCCGCCGCCCGCGGGCGAGGAGGCAGCGGCGCGCGCGTCGTGGAGAACACCGAGCCCGACCCGGCTCGCGCTGTATTCGGCGGTGCTCTACCTGCCCTTCGTCGGCCTCGGATACGGCACCGACATCGACATCACCAACATCCTCCGGAGCGGAACCTCGATCTTCCGGGGCGAGTACCGGTATTCGCGTCCACCCGGCGCATTCGCCCACGAACTGATCACCGGCGTGCTCGACCGATTCGGTGGCGCCGTGCTCGTCAACCTCGGGTCCGTTGCTGCCGCCGTCCTCGCTCTGGTCGCTCTCGGCCAGGTGATCGAACGCAACCATGGAGCGCGCGCCGGACGGATCGCGGTTATCGTGATGGCCACCCAGCCGTGGTTCTGGGTCGCTGCGACGTCCCTGGGCGACTACACGTACGCCCTCGCCTTCGTCCTGGTCGGCATCCACGCAGCCCAGCGCGACCATCGCGTCATCGCAGGCCTGGCGTTCGCGGTCAGCATCGGGTTCCGATCCGGAGCTGCCCTGCTCGGCGCGGCCTACCTCCTCGCCGAAGTGAGCGGCGGCGGGGATCTCGATGACGACGAACCCTCCGCTCGGCGTTGGCAGGCAGCGCTGACGACGGGAGCGGTCACGGTCGTCGTCGGTCTGAGCTTCTTCGTTCCGCCGTGGCTCTCGGTCGGCCGCACCGCGCAGTTCCTCCAGAACCAGTTCCAGCGCGGCGACCTCGTCGTCATGGTCGCCCGGTGGGGCGTGAAGAACGTGGCGTTCTTCGGGTTGGTCACCCTCGTGGTGCTGGTCGTCCGGTCGCCGACGCTGCTCCAGCCCCTGCGGCGTTTCTCCGAACTCGTCCTCGTGCGCTTCGCGGTCTACGCCGCCGTCGCGACCGAGTTGCTCTTCCTCCGTTTCCCCTGGAAGCCCGTGCACCTGTTGCCGATGGCCTTGTGCCTGGCGCTCCTGCTCGCCGTGGGTGGCGCGAGCAACCGGCTTGTCGGGGTGATCGTCGCATCGCAGCTCCTGCTCGCGTTGGTCTCGGTGAGCATCGCCGAACCCGATGTGGCCGATGCCGCGAGCAGCGGGCACTTCGAGCCGGGGCTCACCAGGGGTGTCGTCGCCAACGAGATCCGCTGCCGCCTCGATCAGGACTTCGACGGCGACTGGCCCAGCCTCCACACCCCGGCAGCCGATTTCGCTGCGGTCGAGGCATTCGTGTGCCAGGCGCGATCGTGGCGAGCCGGCGAGGGGCCGAGCGCGCCGCGTCGACCCGGCGACCCCGTTCTGCCCGACCAGTGACCGGGAACTGACCGGCACCCCGAAGCCTCCCGAGGTCGAATTCCGCCCGGTCGGGCCGTAGCGTTCTCCGAATGGCATCGGTCCACCGGACCGCCCGGGTCGGGCGACGCACGCTTCTGGGCGCGCTCGCGCTCGTCGTCGGGCTCGGTCGGGTCGGGCGACGCACGCTTCTGGGCGCGCTCGCGCTCGTCGTCGGGCTCGGTGTTTTCGACGTCGGCGCCGCCGCCGGCCAGGAAGACCCACCGGCCACGACCACCACGACGCGTCCGGCTGCCACCACCACGACCACCGCGCCGCCCGTGACCGTCGTGCTCGACGAGGGTGACATCGGCGTCGTCCCTCCCGGGGCCGATGGTGCCGACGAGCCCCCGCCCGACGAGCCGGCCCCGGGCGACCAGCCCGCCGAGGGCGAGCTCGAGGTCCCCGAAGAACTGCCGGTGGTCGTGCTCCCCGATCCCACTCCCGGCCTCAACGCCGCGCTGGCCGCAATCGACGTCTCGCGCGCCGAGAAGGCGCTCGCTGGGGGGTCGGACCCGCGTCGCGCCGCCGAGGCGGCGCTCGCCGCTGCCTTCGTCGCGCGCGCCGATGCGATCGATGCACGACGAGCGGCGGGCGAACGCCTCACAGCCAGCAAGGCCGTCGTCGACCAGCTCGCCGTCAACGTCGTGATGCACGGTGACACCGATGCTCTCGAGCCGCTGTTCGGCGCAGCGGATCTCGACCATCTCCGCGACGCAGAACTCCACTCGGCGGTCGCCGACGAGGTCCTCTCGCATCTGACCGAGGCTCGCGCGAGCTACCGCGACACGGTGGCGGCGGAACTCGCTGCGACCGACGCCTTGACCGAAGCTGAGGGGAACGAACGCTTCGCCCGATTCGTCTACCTCGGTCTTCGACGATCGCTCGACGAGTCGATCCGCCAGGCCGAGGAGGCCCGTCGACAGGTCGGGCCGTCAATTCTCGGTCCGACCGTCCTGAGCGAAGACGACCTCGTGGCCTGGTACCGCACGTACTACCGGGCCGACCCTCCCGTCGGCTCCATCGGATCGATCATCGAGGCGTACGTCCGCATCGGCGCCGAGGAGGGCGTCGCCGGCGACATCGCGTTCGCCCAAGCCGTCCTCGAGACCGGTGGCTTCCGATCGGGGCACGCACGCAAGTGGAACTTCGCCGGGATCGGCGCCTACGACTCGTGCGCACCGGTGTGTTCGTTCGCATTCCCGAATCTCGACGAGGGCGTGCGCGCCCACATCCACCTCCTGCGCGCCTACGCCGACCCCGCCCTGACCACGGCGCAGCTCGCTGCACCGCCCAACCGACAGGTCGCCCCCGAACGGGTCGGCGTCCGCGGCTGTTGCCAACGCTGGACACAGCTCACCGGCGTGTGGGCCAGCGACCCGAACTACGACCGCAAGGTCCTGGGCATCTACCGGCTGATGGTCGAGATCGCCCGGGCCCGAGGTGCCGGCAGCGTCTGACCGGTTTCCGGCCTCGACGGCCCCCCTCGTAGCGTGACACCGATGTCTGCGGACCCAGCGGTGACGGTGACCGATCTCGTGGTCCGCCACGGCGATCTCACGGCCGTCGACGGTGTGAGCTTCACGGCCGCAGCCGGAGAGGTCCTGGCCCTGCTCGGCCCGAACGGCGCCGGCAAGACGTCGACGATCGAGGTGCTCGAGGGCTACGCCCGGGCCGATGCCGGCGCCGTCACCGTGCTCGGTCACGACCCCGCGGTCGAGCACGCGTCGGTGGTCGGACGCATCGGCGTGATGCTCCAGGAAGGCGGCGTCTACCCGGGCATCCATCCGCCCGAGATGCTCTCACTGCTGGCGGCGATGTATCCCGATCCTGCGGACCCGGCAACGCTGCTCACGCGCGTCGGACTCGCCGACCGGTCGGGCGCGACCTGGCGTCAGCTCAGCGGCGGCGAACAGCAGCGGCTCAGTCTGGCGATGGCGCTCGTCGGACGACCCGAGGTCGTGTTCCTCGACGAACCCACCGCCGGCGTCGACGTCCGCGGCCGTCAGACGATCCGCGAGATCATCCGTGAGCTCGCCGACAACGGCGTCGCCGTGGTGTTGTGCACCCACGAACTCGACGAGGCCGAGAAGGTCGCCGACCGTGTCGTGATCGTCGATCGGGGCCGCGTCGTCGGATCGGGCACGCTCGCCGAACTACGAGCCGGGACCTCGGGCGAGGTCCGCT
>JAPKDO010000342.1 GCA_028822535.1 Acidimicrobiales bacterium | reverse complement strand
ACCCCGATGACGGTCTGCAGGGCTCGTCGAAGGAGAACGACCCGACCGGGTTCAGCTGCCAGAGCAAGGACGGCGGCATCACCCCCGGAAAGGACAACCTCGAGCGTGCCTACATCTACCCGGACATCACCCTGTCGCAGGGTCTGCTCGCGTTGGGCTTCGTGCGCGCAGAGGGCGGCACGCAGGGCAACGCCCACGTCAACTTCGAGTTCAACCAGGCGCCCATCACGCTCGGCGCGGACTGCCAGTACCTCGGACGCGTGGCCGGCGACTTGCTGTTCGTGTTCGACTTCCCGGGCAACCAGGGCGACCCGGCCGAGATCACGGTGTTCGAGTGGGACCCCGCCGTCTCGGCGGATGGCGAGTGGGCCGAGCTGACCCTGAGCGACGTCGCTGCGTTCGCAGTGGCGGCAGACAACCTGACCGACATGACCGACGAGGTCATCCCCGGCGGCGTCACGGTCCCGCAGCGGGCGTTCGGCGAGGTCATCCTCGACCTCGTCGAGCTCGACTTCCAGATCCAGGAGGGCGGTGGCGACGGGATCCTCACCTGCCCTGGGTTCGGTACCGCCTCGGTGCGGTCTCGGTCGTCAGGTGAGTCGTTCAACTCGGCACTCCAGGACTTCATCAACCCGATCCCGGTCGACGTCTCGACCTGTGGCGACGTCTCCATCAAGAAGGTCGACGACCTCGGCAACCCGATGCAGGGCGTCGACTTCGACCTGTTCGACAGCGACGACGTGCTCGTGGACGAGTGCACGACGGACGCGCAGGGCATCTGCACGTTCGACGAGGTGCCTCCCGGTGACGGCTACTACGTCAACGAGGACGCCTCGACCGTTCCTGACGGCTACACCGCGGCATCCAACCCTGTGAAGAGCGGCATCAGCGTCGGCTTCAAGGAGAGCGTCGACCTGACGCTCGAGCCGATCGTCAACCCGCGCCAGACCGGCTACGTCGAGGTCACCAAGCTCCTCGCCGAGATGGACCCCGACGGCGGTGCCGACACGATCGTCGTCCCGGACGACGTCTCGGTGCTCGCGGGCACGACGTTCCTGCTCTACGAGGACGACGTCGCTGACGGCGCCAACGGCAACGGCGAATACGACGCCGGCGAGGAGGTCTTCCTCCACGGGACGACGGACCCGGCCACCTGCACGATCGCAGCTGGTGACGACCGCTGCTCGTTCGGCCCCGTCGCCACCGGCGACTACCGAGTGACCGAGACCGTCGCACCGCCGGAGACCTCGCCGGGACCCGACGTCCCGGTCACGGTCACGGCCGACAACACCGCGCAACTCCCCGCGCAGGTGGCGTTCACCAACTACCTCAGCCCGCTCGAGATCTCGCTCGACAAGAGCGGACCGGCACAGGCGACCGTCGGTGACATCTTCACGTACACCTTCGACGTCACGCTGGCGATCGACATCCCGCTCACGAACATCGTGCTCGAGGAGCTCACACCGAACCGCTGCAACCACAGCGGGTTGACCGGTGCGACGAAGACGGGCGGCGACCAGGACGACTGGCTCGAGATGGGCGAGACGTGGAGCTACTCGTGCCAGCACGAGGTGCTGCCGACCGACCCCGACCCGCTCGACAACGAAGCCAAGGTGAGCGGCGACGACCAGTTCGGCCGTGAGTCCTCCGACACCGACACCCACCTCGTCGACATCCTCTACCCCGACGTCACCGTCGAGAAGGTCGCCGTCGACGACTCGATCACCGCAGGTGACGCCATCGCCTTCGACATCACCGTCACCAACGACGGCGGCGGCATCGCCCGTGCCGTGACGCTGACCGACGCGCTCCCCACCGGCATCACCTGGTCCGAGGACAGCCAGGACTGTTCGATCGCCGCCGGAATCCTGACGTGTGACTTCGGCGACCTCGCTGCCGGTGCGAGCAGCGACACGGTGCGAGTATCCGGGACGACCGACACCGGCGACTGCGGCAACGTCGAGAACACCGCGATGGTCGCGTCGACCAACGAACTCGACAACGCCACCGGCAACAACTCCGGCACCGACGACGTCGACGTGTCGTGCCCGGACGTGCAGATCACCAAGTCCGGCAACGGCACCATCAACGCAGGTGACGACGCGATCTTCACGCTGACGGTCACCAACAACGACCAGGAGGCCGCCGCCACGGACGTCACCGTGAGCGACACCCTCCCGGGCGACATCGTCTGGACCACGACCAACACCGACTGCGACATCTCTGGAGCGGGGGTCCTGTCCTGCGACCTCGGCGACCTCGACCCGGGTGAGTCGGTCCAGATCATCATCACGGGGGGCACCGACCCCGCCGACTGCGGCACCCTGCCGAACACTGCGACGGTCGACGCCTCCAACGAGGGACCGGACGGACCGGACAACAACAGCGACTCGGCGACGATCACGGTCGAATGTCCCGACCTGACCATCGACAAGACCCCGGACGATGCCGTGGTCGACGCCGGTGACGACGTCAGCTTCACGATCGTGATCGGAAACGACGGCCCGGGTACCGCGTACGACGTGACCGTCGACGACACGCTGCCGTCAGACGTCGACTGGACCATCGATCCCGCCGTCGACGGGTGCGCCATCACCTCCGGCGTCCTCGAGTGCGACCTCGGTGACCTCGGCGACGGCGAGTCCGTGTCGATCACCGTGACCGGCACGACCGATGCTGCCGACTGCGGCGTGCTCGACAACACCGCGAGCGCCGATGCGTCGAACGACGACGAGGTCTCCGACGACGGCGACATCACCGTCGAGTGCCCGGACATCGACATCACCAAGGTCGCCGACGACGACGTCGTCTCGGCGGGCAGCGACGTCGGCTTCACCATCACCGTCTCCAACGACGGGCCGGGCACCGCGTACGACGTGAGCGTCGACGACGACCTCCCGGGCGGGCTCGACTGGAGTCTCGACCCGGTCGTCGACGGCTGCGCCATCGCCGACGGCGCCCTCTCGTGCGACGTGGGGAACCTTGCCGCCGATGGTGAGATGGCGATCCACCTCACGGCGCCGACCGACGAAGACGACTGCGGCACACTCACCAACGAGGCGTCCGCCGATGCGTCGAACGACGACGAGGTGCGTGCGGACGACGACGTGGCGATCCTGTGCCCCGGCCTCAACGTCGGCAAGACCGCCGATGAGTCGACGGTCGATGCCGGCGACCTGGTCGGCTACACGATCACGGTGTCGAACGTGGACGACGGCGTGCCGCCCGCAGAGGGGACGGCCACCGACGTGACCGTCACCGATCCGCTGCCCGGAGGACTCGAGTGGAGCCTCGACCCCGCGGTCGACGGTTGCGCCATCTCCGACGGCGTCCTCGAGTGCGACCTCGGCGACCTGGAGCCCGGCGACAGCGTCGAGATCCACGTCGTGGCGACCAGCGGCGTCGCCGACTGTGGCGACCTCGACAACGTCGCCGTCGCCGACGCCACCAACAGTCCGGCGGTGGACGACGACGCCAGCATCCTGGTGCTGTGCCCGCTCGACATCGAGATCGACAAGGACGGGCCGACGCTCGCCCACGTCGGGGACGAGATCACCTACACGTTCTCGGTGACGAACTCCGGCGAGGCCGACCTGGTCGCCGTCGAGATCACCGACCCGCTGTGCGACAGCGAGATCAGCCTCGACGACGACGCCGACGGCGACTCGGTCATGGCGGTCGGCGAGACCTGGGCATACTCCTGCACGCACGTGGTCACCGACGACGACCCGGACCCGTTGCCCAACACGGCGACGGCGGTCGGCACGGACGAACACGACCGGGAGACCGATGACGACGACGACCACCTCGTCGACGTCATCAACCCGGCCATCCAGATCATCAAGACCGTCGACAACAGCGCCCCGAACCCGGGCGACACGATCACCTTCAGCTACGAGGTCACCAACACCG
>JAPKDO010000341.1 GCA_028822535.1 Acidimicrobiales bacterium | reverse complement strand
GTGACCAGAGGCGTGGCTGTCGATCAGCACGCACGCGGCGCGGATCCGCACGCAACGAACCCGTCGAGCCATCGACGAGCACTGACCGCTCGTGACCAGGCGTTCGGGGTCGTCTTCGCGCTCTGGATGGTCGTGGGGCTGTTCCTCGACGGATGGGCGCACGACAACAACGAACCGGAGTCCTTCTTCACCCCCTGGCACGGCGTGTTGTACTCCGGGTTCCTCTCGGCGGCCGGAGCAGCGGTCTTCCTGGCCCGGCCACGAGACGGAAAGACCTGGCGGGAGTCGATGCCGAATGGTCATGGGCTGACCCTGGCCGGCCTCGGCGTGTTTGCGATCGGAGCGGTCAGCGACCTGATCTGGCATGAGACTCTGGGCGTCGAGGTCGGCGTCGAGGCGTTGTTGAGCCCGACGCATCTCCTGTTGCTCGTCGGCGGCATCGCTGCGCTCAGTGCGCCGTTCCGTGCTTCGTGGACTTCGATGAGCGACCGCCATGAAAGTCTCCGAACCTTCGCGCCCACGGTGCTGTCGCTCGCCCTGTTGGTCGCGGTCGTCGGCTTCTTCCTGCTCTTCCTCTCGCCCTTCGTGAACGACACAGCGGGCGTGCGTTTCGATCGGGATCCACAGCTCGACCACGATCACCCGAGTTCCGATATCGGTGAGCTGCAGCAGTTGTTGGGCATCGCGTCCATCTTCACGACGACGGTCCTGCTCGTCGTCCCCGTCCTGTTGGTGCTCCGTCGGTGGCGTCCGCCGGCCGGCTCCTTCACCCTCTTCGTCACGGTGGTCGTGACCCTCTTCATCGGGCTCGCAGAGTTCGACCAGGTCGGGCTCATCCCCGCCGGCATCCTCGGAGGTGCCGCGGCCGACTTTGCGGTCAGACGTGGACACTCGAATCTTGCCGCGGCCGTGATGACGACAGTGGTGTGGCTGTCGTACTTCGGGCTCTACGCGCTGACGGTCGGCACGGTGGCCTGGCCGGCCGAATTGTGGCTCGGCAGCGTGGCCATGGCGACGCTCATCGCCGCCGCACTGACGTTGCCTTCTGGGAGAGATGTGCCAGCCGTCGAGTGGGCGCACCGCGACCGCAACCCGAAGGCCGATGTTCGTTCCTGAGCACCCGACACGCTCAACTCGAGCGACGGGCCGTCTGGTGGCGGTGACGAGTACAGCCGCGCCGCCCAGCCGACCGAGACGACACCGAGGACGACCAGAATCGGGATGCAGCAGGCGATGCATGCACCGACCAGGCCGGCTGCCGACCCGATCTGGCCCGGGTATCTGCAATCGCGGTGTTCATGTCTGTGGCCACCCGGAGATACCACGATCTCTCGTATCATCGTCAACGTCGTCGGCTCTCACGACCGCCACGGCCAGCCATGCGATCGAACAGCCAGCGACGATCACCGATGTCAGGTGCTGTCGGGTGAGGCCGTCGCCGACGTGGGGGAGCCAGATCGAGCCCACGCTGCGAGCACTGGCCGTCACGGCGATCGCGGTCGCGAGCACAGCGCTGGTCGGGATCCCTGTGCTGGCGAGTCGCCGAACGCCGACCGCCCCCGCCGTGACGACGAGCGCCATCAACCAGCCGACCGGGACCATCGTGACCTCGAGTCCGGGTGGCCGGAGGCCGAGAGCGGCTACTGGGCCGAGGCACCCATCGCGGAACACGCAGGCCGCTTCGTAGCTCGCGTAGCCGAGCATCGCGAAGGGGGCGAGCGCTCGCATCCGATCAGCGGGAGACACGCCGTCCCGTCGAGCGGAGAAGGCAACAACGCCTGCGGCCGCGGCAACGCCCGGCCAGAACTCGACGCCGCTGCGGACGACGAGCATGTCCGACAGGCTGCCGATCGACCCCGGATCGTCGAACGCCAACGTCGTCAAGCGACCCACGACCACCCCGGCGAGTACCGGCCCGATCGCGAGATCGACGATGCCGTACTCGCTCTCGGCCGTCGAGAGCGACCATCGGAGGGCGGCCAGGGAAGGAATCCCGATCGCCGCCATCATCGAGACGACCAGTCCGTAGTCGATCAACGAAGCGCGTCCTCGATCAGACCGACCAGTCGCTGTTCGGAGATCCCGCCGTTCACGCGTGCTCGCAGCTGCCCGTCTGGCCCGAACACGTACGTCGTCGGATACGCGGTCAGCCCCAGCGCCACTCGAATCTCGCCGGACTGGTCGAACACGTTCGGGTACGTGATGTCGAGGTCGGTCAAGAAATCCTCCGCCGATGCGGGGTCGTCCTTCGAGGCGACGCCAAGGATCACGGCGCGGTCGCCGTACGAGCGCTGGGCCTTCTCGAGGAGTGGCATCTCGGTCCGGCACGGAGCGCACCACGACGCCCAGATGTTGACGACCACCGGCTTGCCCTCGAGCCCCACGACGATCCCTTCGAACTCGTCGACGGACACCGACGGGAACGTGCCATCGGCTGGGAGATCGACCGGCGGGCCGGACGGCGTGAACTCCGGCAGCGCCGGCTGTTCGAGAGCAGCCAGGCCGGCCCATGCCACGGCACCGATCACGGCCACGGCCACGGCCAGCCGGCGAAGCGGGATGGTGGCGCCTCGCTCACCCGGGTTCTCCATGACGCCATTGTGACCTACGCTGACCCACGTACTACGGCACGTCGTTGATCCGAGAGGTCGACGGCGGGACAGCTGCCGCCACGTTCCGAGAACGGGGGAGACCCTCCATGATCAGCGCACCGGTCGCCCTCGCCTTCACCGCAGGCATGGTGGCCTCGTTCAATCCATGCGGATTCTCTTTGCTCCCGGCCTACATCGGGGCGTTCGTGGCCGGAGACTCGACCGAGCGGCGCACCGACCAGAGGATCCTCCGAGCGGTCGGTGTCGCCGCCGCGGTGTCCATCGGATTCGTCGTCGTGTTCGCCGTCGCCGGCATCGTGATCGACAGCATCGCTGGCGAGGCTCGACGGCAGCTCCCGTGGGTGACCATCGTCATCGGTGCGCTCCTCGTGGTCGGTGGCGTCGCCGCGCTGGCCGGCTGGAAGCCAACCCTGGCGACGCGCGGCCCGAACCTCGTGTCTGGCCGCCGCGGAGTCGTGGCGATGGTCGGCTACGGGATCACCTACGCCATCGCGTCGCTCTCCTGCACGCTCGGCCCGTTTCTCGCGGTCACCGGTGCCGCACTCGCAGGATCCACCACGCAGGGCGTGCTGACCTACGTGGCGTACGCCCTCGGCATGGGCACCATCATCCTCGCCATCAGCGTCGCCGCGGCGCTCGCCCGCACGACGATGACGACGTCCCTGCGTCAGTTCAGCCGGTACGCGCCCCGTATCGGTGGAGCACTGATGATCATCGCGGGCGGCTACGCGATCTGGTACGGGCGATGGGAGCTCCGCGTGTACCAGGGCGACTTGGAGGGAGACCCGGTGATCGACGCCATCGAGAACCTCCGGCTCTCCGTGGTCGACACCATCCAGCAGATCGGTGCGGGCCGACTGGCGGCAGTCGTCCTCACCGTCACCGTCGTGATCGTCGCCTCCGCCCGTGGACTCGGTCGCGACCGGGCCGACGAGGTGGAGACGCCGGGTGAGGCGGCCAAAACCCCGGTCTCGCCAGAGATCTGACGCGATGGCGACTTGGTCCCTGCGCAGATACGACGTAGTGCCGTAGCTCGGCGGGGGTGGAGAGCGCGTTGTCGTCGGGGTCGGCTACAGCGGCGCGGTTGCGGAACTGCTTGCGCAGCGGATTCGGATCTTCGTCCGGTCGCTGTGCCGGCGGGGTCATGATGACAACGACCTGCGAGTGGCGCGGGCTCGATGACGCCAGACGGCGAGCGTGGTGACAGCGGTGCTCACGGCGACGAGGGCGAGTGTGGTCGGCGAGGGGTCCAGCGTGCGCCAGAGGCGGCCGAGGGCGATGCCACCGAGTGAGAACGAGACGGCCCACAGGAACGCTCCGACTGC
>JAPKDO010000036.1 GCA_028822535.1 Acidimicrobiales bacterium | reverse complement strand
CCCACCATCTGCGGATCGAGGAACAGATCCCAGGCCGTCAACGCCACGGCGCCGGCGAGCACGGCGCCGATCCGGGTTCGGTCCGCGACGGCATGACCGACCTCCAGTGCAGGCACGCCCATGGCGAACCAGGCGAGCGGCACGATCAACGGGACGTCGCCGATCGTCGGCTGCAATGCACCGGTGTACTCGTACTCTCCGAAGGGGAAGCCGGTCGTGCTCCCAAGTCGCTCGACCGCGAGCGTCGCTACGACGACGAACGTGGCGGTGCCGGCCGCCCGCACGGCGCCCCACCTGGCCGTCGCGAGGGCCAGTGAAGTGGCGAAGAACGCGGTGACCACCAGGGTCGACACCCATTCGATGGTCGCGTCGTCGCTCGTGAGCGGGATCGCGATCTGCGCCAGAGCCATCACCGCGAACGCCACCCCCGCGACCCCCAGGGAAAGGTTCCGGGATCCAGCAGCGGGGGGTTGGTGGGCGTCGGTCACCCGCGGAGGATGGCTCGGGCCGCGGTTGTCATCTTCTGCCAGGTGGGGATGCGGGCGCGGGCCGAGAACACGTCGTGGTCGATGGCCTCGATCTCGTCGAGGATGCGCGAATAGAGGACTCGGGCGGCGCCGACGCACCGTCCTGAGCGGCCGGGCAGGAGTGCGATCCCCGCGTCGGCGTGCCGGTACAGCGCTCGGGTGCGGGCGACCTCAAAACGCATCAGGTCGACGAACTCGGGCGTCGCTACCCGCTCGACGAATGCGGGCTCGGCGCCGAACCGGCGGATGTCCTCCTGGGGAACGTAGATCCGGTCGCGGTCGAGGTCCTCGTCGATGTCGCGCAGGAAGTTGGTGAGCTGGAAGGCGTTGCCGAGGTCACGGGCGGGTTCCGTCGCAGCGGGGTCGATCGGCTCCAGGATGGGCAGCATCATCTCGCCGATCACGGCCGCCGAGCCGTCCATGTAGCCGAGCAGGTCGTCGTAGGTGTCGTACGTCTCGACGGTCAGGTCCATCGTCATCGACCGCAGGAACCGTCGGACGCAGTCCGGGTCGATGCGGAAGGCGCGCACGGTGTGCACCATGGCCTTGAGCACGAGGTCGTCGGAGTCGCCGGCGTCGAGGTCCGCGAAGAAGCGATCGCCGAAGTCGGCCAGGGCGTCGGCCCGAACGGCGGTCGGGGTGCCGTCCAGTTCGTCGACGATGTCGTCGGCGTATCGGCAGAACCCGTACAGCGCGTGCACGTGGTGTCGCTTGACCGTCGGCAACACGGTGGTCGACCAGTAGTACGTCGTGCCGTTCGCCTTGTTGAGCTTGCGACAGTGCGCGTAGCTCTCTTCGAGGGTGGTCACAGCTGGTCCACCCGCTCGGCTGCGAGCTTGCCGGAGATCAGCACCATCGGCACGCCGACCCCGGGCACGGTGCCCGAGCCGACGAAGACGAGTCCGGGAGCGTGTTTGGTGACGTTGTTGGGACGGAACGGACCGGTCTGGCGGAACTTGTGCGACAGCGCGAACGGCGTGCCGCGCTCCATGCCTTGCGCTTCCCAGTCGGTGGGGTCGACGAACGCTTCGACCTCGATGTCCATCGGATACCCCAAGGCGGACACCCGGTCGCGCAGCGACGCGTGCAGTCGGTCGCGCTCTCGCGACCAGTCGACGACGCCGTCGAGGTTGGGTGCGGGCTCGAGCACGTACAGCGAGTGACGGTCCTTTCCGTCGGCCCGGTCCGGCACGAGTGTCGGTTCGTCGAGACTGTGCACGGTCACGAGGATCGACGGATCGCCCATCATCGTCCCGCGATGGAGGAGGTCGCGGAACGACTCGTCCCATTCGGCGCCGAAGTGGATGTTGTGGTGCGCGACCTCGTCGGGCATCGTCCCGGTCACGCCGACGTGCCACAGCGCGCACGAGGGTGAATAGTGGCCGTGGCGAACGGCGAAGGGCTCCTTCAGGCCCGGGAGCAGGGTCCGGTGCGCGACCGGGAGGTCCGGGTTGCAGACGACGGCATCGGCCTCGATGAAATCGCCGTCGGCGGTGCGGATGCCGCGCACGCGCCCCGACGTGCCCTCGGCGAGCACGATGCGGTCGACGCCGACGCCGTAGCGCAGTTCGACTCCGGCGTCGTCGAGAGCGGCCGCCATCGCCAGCGGCACGGCGTGCATGCCGCCCTCGGGGAAGTAGACGCCCTCGATCGAGTCCATGTAGGTGATGACGCAGTACAGCGCCAGCGCCTCGTAGGGCGCGAGGCCGGCATACATCGACTGGAAGCTGAAGATCTTCTGGAGGCGGTGGTCGTCGAAGTAGGAGCCGACCCGCTTGGCGAGCTTGCCGAAGCCGCCGTGTTTGAGCAGACGCAACGCCGGACCGATCGGCCACGCGAGATCGAGCGGCGAGTCGAAGTTCGCGTCGATGAAGCGATCGTGTTCGATCTCGTACAACTCACGGAGCCAATCGGCGAAGCGGCCGAACTGCACGGCGGCCTCCGGCCCGCACACCTCGCGGATCTCCTGGGTCATGCGGTCGCGCCCGTGCCACACCCGGAGTTCGGACCCGTCGTGGTACGTCGCCCGGTACATCGGGTCGACCGGCTTCAACGTCAGGAAGTCGTCCATCTCGACGCCGAGCGCGACGAAGGACTCGCGCAACAGTTCGGGCATCGTGAACACGGTCGGGCCGGTGTCGAAGCGATAGCCCCCACGTTCGAGCAACCCGTTGCGGCCACCCGGTCCGGCGTCGCGTTCCACCACGAGTACGTCGTGACCGCGACCGCGAAGGTGGGCGGCGGCGCTCAGCCCGCCCAAGCCGGCCCCGACGACGACGACTCTCACCGGAGCATCAGGACTCTCGCCAGGCCACGAAGTGCGCGAGGTCGATCAGTGCAGCCCGTGCCTCGTCCGCGATCGGGGCGTGGCTCGCGGCCTCGAGGGCGCTGTCGGTGAGCGTCTCGATGTCGTGTTCGATGACATCGACGGCTCCGGTCGCGAGGAGCACACCCTGGATGGCGGCGATCTCGTCGTCGGTGAGGTCGTCCGAGCCGATCCGGGAGAGGACCTCGGCCTGGGTGTCGTCGGCGTTCTGGTTGGCGACGGCGAGCAGCGGTGTCGGCTTCCCCTCGCGTAGGTCGTCGCCGACCGGCTTGCCGGTCAGCGTCGATTCGCCGAATGCTCCGAGGATGTCGTCGCGCAACTGGAAGGCTTCGCCCAACGGGTCGCCGTACGCCGACAGCGGGTCTGCGAGTTCGTCGAAGCGGCCGGTGAGTGCAGCGCCGACGTGCAGCGGACGCTCGATCGTGTACTTGCCCGACTTGTAGCGGGCGATGCGACGAGCAGCGTCGGGGTCGACGTCACCTCGCGCCGTTCCGAGGATGTCGAGGTACTGGCCGATGTTCAGTTCGATGCGCAGCTCGTCCCAGACCTGCAGGACCGCCGGAGGAGCAGACCGCAGGAGGAGGTCGGCGTACACATGGGCGAGGTCGCCGATGAGGATCGCAACGCCCTCGCCGAACCGACGCTGCTCGCCCCGCCAGACGGCCGTCTGGTGACGGTCGCCGAACTCGAGGTGGGCAGTGCGGAAGCCCCGCCGGGTGGACGAACCGTCCATCACGTCGTCGTGGACGAGCGCGAACGCCTGGAGGAACTCGAAGGCGGCACCGGCATCGATCACGACCGGGTCGTCGGGATCGCCACCGGCGCCGATGAACCCCCAGTAGCAGAACGCCGGGCGGAGCCGTTTCCCGCCGGCCATGACCAGGGCGCGGAGCGCATCGAGCGGTGCTGCGAGGTCGGGAGTCATGTCGGTCCACCGAGCCGTCTCGTCGTCGAGCACCTCGGTGAGCCGGGCTTCGACCGCTCCCGCGACGCGAGCGAGGCTCGGTGGGACGGCGACGGCGTTGCGGGTCGGTGGTATTGCCATGGTTCGGAGGAGCCTACGGGTGGAGGTGCCTGTGCGGCAGAGGGAACGGTGATCGCTGACGAACGTCCGCCGGACGTCACCCGCTGATCGCACGGTCTACGTGGCTGGCAAGCTGATCGGATGCCCCAGCGACCCGACCGCGTCCAACGCCAGTGGCGCGTCCCGGCCGCCGTGCCCCTCGTCGTGGCCGCGCTCGTGTGCGGAGCGCTGATCGCCGTGGTGGCGAGTTCGGGCGACGATGCCGACCCCACGCCGACGACGTCGGCTCCCACGTCGACCGCGGAGACCTCCACGACATCGACGACCGAGCCGCCGATCGAGCCGGTCGACCTCGGTGCGCTCACGATCGCTCCGCTCGCCGAGGACCCGCCGGCCCGCTATCGCATCGCCTACGACATCGTCGAGAACGCGCTCGAACGACAGGAGACGTGGACGGTGCAGCGACCGTTCGAGTCCTTGGTCGTGGGAACCCGCGATGGGGCGTTGGTCAGTGGCTCGGCGACGTCGAGGAGCGACCTCTACACGTACCTGACCGATCGTGACGGCTGGTACTCGATCCAGCCCGAGCTGCACCGTGCAGCGTTCGACCAGCGTCCGCTCGCCGCGATGGCGACGATGATCGAACTCGGTCTCGCTGAGTCCGCCGGCTCCGGTGAGTACGCAGGGCGAGCCTGTTCGGTCTATGTCACGGGAGCGCCGCTCTCGAGCGCGTCGGTGAGCCCCCCGGGGGACGAGCGAACCGAGGCGTGTATCGACGACAGCGGCCTGTTGTTGTACGAACGCTGGGAGATCGGCGACAACGTCGTCACGGAGCGGACCGCGACATCGGTCGAGATCGATCCCGATGTCGACCCTGCGATCTTCGACCCCGGGCCGATCGTCGACGACGCGCCGGAACTCGACGCGTTGCTGGGGAACGTCGCGGTCGAGGCCGACGAGGCGACGCTCGAGGACCTCCGCACCGACATCGTCGTCCCCGATGGCTACGCCCTCATCAGCGCCGTCTTCCGTTCGAGCACCTCGGACACGGGTACCGGCGGTGCGGCCGAGACCGTTCGCTTCTACAGCGACGGTGTCGACCTGATCGAGCTCGCCGAGGTGACGGTCGGTGGTGTCGCCGAACTCGACGGCGGTGGCGCCGTTCCGGTGGAGATCGATGGCTTCGAGGACGTCTGGTTCGACCCGGACTTCCGTGCGTCGGCCCTGCGCGCTCGGCTCACCGAGACGAGCTTCGTGGAGTTGCGGGGCGCCGATCCGAGTCGTCTCGTCGAGCTGCTCGAGACGATCAGCCTGCGCTGACGTCGGCGGGCTCCGCATCGCTGTCGGCGGTGACGGTGGCGCCCTCGGGTGTGGTGGCGTCGTCGACCGCGGCACGAGCCGCCAGGATGCGGTCCCGACAGAACTCGATGAGGGCCGCGGCGCGCGACACCTGTTGGGCCAGATGGTCGACGTCGACGTCGTCGTCCTCGATCTCGCGCAGGATCGACTCGAGTTCGTCGATGGCATCTGCGTATCCCGTGGGAACGGGGTCGAGGGTGGGGGGAGTCACGGTTGGTCCTCGTCGGTCGGGACGACGGTCGACTGGATGGTCCCGTCGGCGAGGGTGGTGAGAATGGTCACGCCCGACGACACATCCATCGCGGAACGTACCACCGAGCCGCGTGCGTCCCGGGTGATCGACCAGCCGCGAGCCAGGGCGCGGACCGGGTCGGCAGCCGTCGTTCGCCCGGCGAGGTGATCGAGTCGTCGCTCCGCTTCGTCGAGTGACCGACGCGTTGCGTTCCGTAGCCGGCGCACGGCGTCGTCCAGGCTCGAATCGGCATGGTGGAGGCGGGTGGCCGACGCCCGATCCAACCGGTCGGCGAGGTGCCCGATCCGAGCATGCTCCGCTCGTGTGGCGCCGGCGGCTGCGGTCGATGCCCGTTTCGCGAGGCGGTCGAGGTGGCCGGTCTCGCGTCGGACGATCGCCGCCGCGTCGGTGACGATCGAGGCGAACACGCCCTCGGCGCGATCGTGTTGGGCCCACACGAGACCGACCACGTGCTGGGCCGCCGCGGTCGGCGTCTTCGCCGCCGTGTGGGCGACCTCGTCGACGACGGTCCGGTCGGTCTCGTGGCCGACGCCGGTGATGACCGGAATCGGGCTCTCGGCGACGGCCCGGGCGACGAGTTCCTCGTCGAATGCTGCGAGATCCGTCGCCGCTCCGCCGCCTCGGGCAAGGACCAGGACGTCGTAGCGGTCGGTCGCCGGCCGCGACGCGAACCAGCGGATGGCTCCGGCGACCGATGTCGTCGCTTCGGGGCCCTGGACACGCACGTCGGCGACGCGCACGTCGAAGGCGAAGCCAGATCGGTCCAACTCGTCGAGGACGTCGGCTTCGGCCGCGCTGCCCGACGAGGTGATGACCCCGACGCGCAGCGGCAGGACCGGCATGGCGATCGCGCGGTTGCGGTCGAGCTGACCTTCGCTCCGGAGCAGCTCGATCAGCGCGGCCCGGGCTGCGGCGAGCTGCCCGAGCGTGAACGCAGGGTCGATCGAGACCATGCGGAACTGGAGTTGTCCCCGAGGCGCGTACCAATCGAGCCGTCCACGTATCCGCACGTCGGTGCCGTCGGTCATGCGCACGTTCCCGCCGGCCTTGCGGAGCAGTCGGTTGACGCGGTCCTTGTCGCGCGATCGGAGCATGACGGAGAGCTGGGCGTCCGGCCCGTCCGGGTCGTCGTCGGCGAGGGAGAAGTAGACGTGTCCCGACGGTGCTCGGGCGAGGTTCTGGATCTCGCCCCGCACCCAGACCTCGTCGGGGAACGCGGCGCGCAGGCTCTCCCCGATGGCGTCGGCCAGCTCCGAGACGGAGAAGGTGGGGCTAGGTTCCGCCACGAGGTCGAAGGTATCGCTGCTCAGCGGACAGGAGTGCACCCATGTCGGAACGCATCGCCCCCGGGGTCGTCCAGATCGACACCTTGCTCGGTGGATGGGAACGCGTCACCGCGGGGTTCCTCATCGAGGGCGATGCCCCGGTGCTGGTCGAGACCGGCTCGCAGTCGTCGGTCGCGACACTCCTCGCCGAGCTGTCGTCGTTGGGGGTGGGGGCCACCGACCTCGCCGGCATCGTGGTGACGCACATCCACCTCGACCACGCCGGTGGGGTCGGCGACGTGGCCCGCGCGTTCCCGAACGCGACCGTCTACGTCCACGAGCGCGGTGCCCGGCACCTCGCCGATCCGACGAAGCTGGTGAACTCGGCGGCGATGGTCTACGGCGACCTGCTCGACTCGCTGTACGGCCGGCTCGATCCGACCGATCCGTCTCGTATCCACGTGCTCGACGACGGCGAGGAGGTGCGTGTCTCGGCGACGCGCTCGCTCACCACGGTCGATTCGCCCGGGCACGCCAAACACCATCTGGCGCTGCACGACTCGGAATCGGGACTGATCTTCGCCGGTGACGCCGTGGGCGTCCGCCTCCCCGACGTCGGGATCCTCCGCCCCGCGACGCCGCCCCCGGACTTCGACCTCGAGCAGGCCATCGCATCGCTGCACAAGTTCGCCGAGCGATCCCCGTCCGGTATCGCGCTCGCCCACTACGGACTGGTGCCCGACCCGGCAGAGATCCTTGTCGAAGCCGAGGACACGCTGCGCAGCTGGGCCGAGGTGGCCGAGAAGGCGTGGCAGGAGGACCGCGACATCACCGAGGCGCTCGAGACGGCCTTCGGCATCCCGGAGGACGCCGACATGGATCCGGTCGCCCGGGAGCGGTTGGAGACCTTGTCGGGGGTGCACTCGAATGCGCAAGGATTGGCCCGGTGGCTGAACACACGCGCGAACGGGCACGGGCACGTGCATTGACCGGTGTCGGCGACGTCGTGTCCGACGACCGCCGCCTGCTCGGTGCAGTGCGGCAGTTCAGCCGTGCGGTCCCGCGGCCCGCTCCCGACGTGCCGGTCGTCGACATCGAGCTGCTGGCGCGGGTCGCGCAGGCCTCGCGGACGTCGATGATCCTGACCGATGCCGACCTCGACGAGCCCGGCCCCCGGATCGTGTGGGTGAACCCCGCCTTCGAACGGACCTCCGGATACGACGCGGCCGACGTCCTCGGTCGCAGTCCCCGGTTCATGCAGGGCGCCGGTACCGATCGCGCCGTATTGCGCGAGCTCCGTCGCCTCCTGGAACAGGGGGAGGACTTCGAGGGCGAGGCGATCAACTACCGGGCCGACGGCACGCCGTTCGTCATGTCGTGGCGCATCACTGCGTTGCGCGACGAACATGGCCGGGCGACGCACTACCTGGCGACCCAGGATGACGTCACCGAGCTGCGTCTTCGCCCACTCGCCGATCGCCAGGCGATCCTCGACCTCCAGACGGCGCTCATGCCCGACCTGCCGGAACGGCGCCTCGGTCTCGAGTTCGCGAGCGCGTACCGGCCGGCGGACGGACAGTTGGTCGGCGGTGACTGGATCGACGTCCTCGGGCTCGACGACCACCACACCCTGGCGGTCGTCGGCGATGTCACCGGCCATGGGGCCGAGGCCGTGGCCACCATGGGCCAGATGCAATGGGCGATCCGTGCGGCGGCCGCCGCGGGGCTCACGGTTCGGCGGACCGGGTCGACGCTGCGGGCGCTGGCGCAGGGGCCAGGCTCGTACGCCACTGCGGTGCTCCTGAACTTCGGCGATGACGGGACGTTGCGGTATCTCGTCGCGGGACACCCGCCTCCGCTCGTGGTCGGTGCCGACGGCGACGTGCGCGAGTTGCGTTCGACCGGTCCGATGATCGGACTCGGGTCGTCCGCCGAGGCGCAGACGGCGACGGACGTGCTCCGGCCGGGGGAGACGCTGGTGGCGTTCACCGACGGGCTGTTCGAACGGCGTTCTGAATCGGTGCTCGACGGCCTCGAGCGCCTCGAGGGTGCGGTGCGGGACATCGTGCCCGGCGGTGGTACGCCGAACGATGTCGTCGAACGACTGCTGGCACGCATGGTCGACACTCCCGATGGTGCCGGCGGCGAGGACGACGTTGCCGTGCTCGTCGTCCGGCGGCCGGCACGTTCGGTGATTACCGACGGGTAGGCGAGTGCTAGGAAGGCAGCGAACATCGCCGCCAGCACAGGAGCCCGAGATGCCCGAAGCAGTAATCGTCGCCACGTCCCGCACGCCGATCGGCCGTGCCAACAAGGGTTCGCTCGTCGACGCCCGCCCCGACGACCTCACCTCGTTCGTCCTCAAGGACGTGTTGGGCAAGGTGCCGGACCTCGACCCGACGCTGGTCGAAGACGTCATGTTGGGCTGTGGCCAGCCCGCCGGTGAGGCCGGCTACAACCTCGCCCGAGTCGCCGCCGTGATGGCCGGACTCGACGACGTCCCCGGGGTGACCGTGAACCGTTACTGCTCGTCGTCCCTGCAGACGATCCGCATGGCCGCCCACGCGATCAAGGCCGGCGAGGGTGACGTGTTCATCTCGGCCGGCGTCGAGACCGTGAGCCGCTATCTCCACGGAGCATCGGACACCGGCCCGCACAACGAGTCGTTCTCCGATGCCGAGGCCCGCACCGCCGAGCGCTCCGCCGGTGACGCCCCGAAGTGGGAGCCGCCCGCGGGCCTCCCCGACATCTACATCGCCATGGGTCAGACCGCTGAGAACGTGGTCCAGGCCGAGGGCGTCGGTCGCCAGGAGATGGACGAGTGGGCCGCTCGCTCGCAGCAGCGTGCGGTCGAGAGCCAGAACAACGGCTTCTTCGATCGTGAGATCTCGGCCTACACCCTCGCCGACGGCACGGTCGTGTCGAAGGACGACGGCCCCCGCGACGGCACGACGGCCGAGAAGCTCGCCGAGCTCAAGCCGGTGTTCCGCCCCGACGGTTCGGTCACCGCCGGCAACGCCTGCCCCCTCAACGACGGTGCTGCCGCTGTCGTCGTGATGAGCGACACCAAGGCGAAGGAGCTGGGAATCACCCCGATCGCCCGCGTCGTCAGCTCCGGTGTCACCGGCCTCAACCCCGAGATCATGGGCATGGGCCCCGTCGGCGCGTCGCGCCAAGCGCTCGAGCGGGCGGGCATGAGCATCGACGACATCGATCTCTACGAGATCAACGAGGCGTTCGCCGCCCAGGTCCTCCCGTCGGCGAAGCACCTCGGCATGGACCTCGACAAGCTGAACATCAAGGGTGGCTCGATCGCCCTCGGGCATCCGTTCGGCATGACCGGGGCTCGCATCATGACGACGCTGCTCAACGCGCTCGAGGACGAGGACAAGGAGTTCGGCCTCGAGACGATGTGCGTCGGCGGCGGTCAGGGCATGGCGATGATCGTGCAGCGGCTGAGCTGACATCGCGGCTGCTCCCTGTCGGGAGCCCGTTCCGCACCCCCGTCCGGGCTCCCGGGCGGGGGTGTTTCGCGTCTCGGGCAAGGATTCGTCGACGAATCGGGGCCCCCATGACCCTCAGAAACCTCAGCAATCACGGGGGTGTGGCGGACGTGTGACAAACATGACGCGAACAGGGGGTTGAAGTCATGCGTTCGTCATGGTTTCGTAATGCGCTATGCCTACGACCCCCCGTGGTCGCAACGCGGCCCGGGTGGGCCTCGGCGCGACACTTCTCCTCACACTCGTCATCTCCGCCGTCTTCCTCGTCGGCGCCGGCGCCGCTGACGCCCAGGAGTCCGGTCCCCCCGCGGCCGACGCGTCGGAGGCGGGCACCGCGATGGCGGATCCGACTCCCAGCAGCGACGGGCTCGCCGGTCTGCAGGCGATCGCCGCCACGGCTGCCGAACGCGCCACGGCGACGGCGTCTGTGCTCGCCGAAGCGGCCACGCCGCCACCACCGCCGCCCGTCTATTGCCCCGCCCCGGGATCCCAGTTCATCAACTCCTGGGGCTTCAGCCGTTCCGGGGGTCGGAGCCACAAGGGCGTCGACATGATGGCGCCCTACGGGACGCCCGTCCTCGCGCCGGTCGACGGCGTGGTTCGGCCCAGCAACTCGTCGCTCGGCGGCATCGGTTTCTACCTCGACGATGCCGACGGCAACGTGTACTTCGGCTCGCATCTGTCGACGCTCGACGTCACCGGCCCCGTCGTCGCCGGTCAACAGATCGGCACCGTCGGTTCCACCGGCAACGCCGGGACGCCGCACCTCCACTTCGAGGTGAAGCCCGCCGGTATGGGGTCGGTCAACCCGTTCCCGTTCGCCTTCAACTGGTGCACCACCGACTTCACTCAGGCGGACGCTGTCGCCCTGTTGCCGTAGGGCGGTTCGTCCCGTCCGTCTCGACCGGCCATCATGGGTGTCGTGGGCATGATCGCGGAGCCGAGGCATGACCTCCCGTCGTACCTGTGGCCGCGGCCCAAGTACCGGGGGTTCCTGCACGCTGCCGGAGCGTTCGCCGTCGTCCCGCTGGGGATCTGGCTGATCGTCTCGGCATCGTCGCCGCGAGCGACCGCCGCCGCGGCCATCTACGTGGTGGCGCAACTCTTCGTCTTCGCCACCTCGGCGCTCTACCACCTCGTCGCGTCGACGCCGACCGCCCGCCGCCGCATGCAGATGGCCGACCACCTGATGATCTACGTCCTCATCGCGGGGACATGGGTGCCGGTCTGTCTGTTGGTGCTCCCGTCGGGCCAGGGGGTGCAGTTCCTCGTCGGGGTCTGCGCCATCGCCGTCGCGGGGATCGTGCTCAAGTCCTTCGGCATCCACCGGTTCCCGAAGTCGAGCAACACGCTGTACGTGGTCATGGGCCTCATCGGGATCCTGGCGTTGCCGGCCATCATCCGGAACACCGATCTCCCGGCGCTGGTCCTGTTGACGGCCGGCGGCGTCGCGTACCTGTTGGGTGCGCTCGTGTTGATGCGAAAGCACCCCGACCCGCGCCCCACGATCTTCGGGTATCACGAGGTGTGGCACGCGTTCACCGTGGTCGCCGCTGCCTGCCACTTCGCCATGGTGTGGATCGTCGCCAGCTCCTGACCGGCCTTCACCGGCCTACGCTCCGTCCATGACCGACATCGTGGGGGAGAAGTTGGAACAGCTCGCAGCGCGGGCACGGCGCGAGATCGACAGTGGGTTGTTGCCCTCGTGTCAGTACGCGCTGATGCACGACGGGGAACTGGTCGCGGGGGAGACGCTCGGCGACGCCACCGACGACAGCCGCTACGTGATCTTCTCGGCGACCAAAGCGGTCGTCGCGTCGACGTTCTGGACGCTGATCCAGGAGGGCCTGGTCGACGTCTCGAAGCCGGTCGTCGAGTACTTCCCGGAGTTCATGGCCGACGGTGAGCCGGAGCGCGGTCCGACGATCACCGTCGAGCAGGTGATGCTTCACACCGCAGGCTTCCCGCATGCACCGCTCGGCCCGCCGGCGTGGTGGACCCGTGAAGGGCGAGTCGAGAAGATGCGCGGTTGGCGGTGCAACTGGGAGCCGGGGACGGCCTTCGAATACCACGCCAGTTCGGCCCACTGGGTCCTGGCCGAGATCATCGAGGTCGTGACCGGTGCCGACCACCGCACGGTGGTCCGCGAGCGGGTCCTCGACCCGCATGGTCTCGGGCGCTTGCAGTTGGGCGTTCCCGCGGACGAGACCGGCGACGTGTGCGAACTGGTCGCCGCCGGCGAAGCGCCGACCCCCGACGAGATCGAGGCGGCGTTCGGTGTCCGCGAACTCCCTCTCACCGAGGTGACCGAGGACGCGCTGTTGGGGTTCAACAGCGGGCGGGTGCTGGGCCTCGGCATGCCCGGCGGTGGCGGTGTGTCCGACGCCCGGGACCTCGCCGCGTTCTATCAGGCGCTGCTCCACAACCCGAAGGGCGTGTGGGACGACGAGTTGCTGGCCGACGTGACGTCCAACGTGCGCAACACGTTCCCCGATCCGATGTTCGGGGTTCCGATCCGCCGCACCCTCGGGCTCTGCACGGCCGGCGACGACGGCAAGGAGACCTACCGCGGCTTCGGCAAGACCGGCTCGCCACGTCGGTTCGGTCACAACGGCGCCGGCGGTCAGATCGCCTGGGCCGACCCGGAATCGGGCCTGTCGTTCGTCTACCTGACCAACGGCCTCGACGCCCACCCGATCCGCCAGGCCAAGCGAGGCGTCGCCCTCAGCTCGATCGCCGCCGAGACCGTGAAGTAGACCGAGCGGGCGAGAGACGCGAGGCGGGCGAGAGACGCGAGGCGGGCGAGAACGCGAGGCGAGCGCGGGACGTTGCAAGCGAGCCCGGAGGGAGGCGCCAGCCGACCGGCCACAGGAGCAGCGCAACGCGGCTCCGTGCACACGTGGGGCTCCCCGCAGAGAAGCGAGGGAGCCCGATCAGGTCGTGTAGTCGGCGTTGATGCGGACGTAGCCGTCGGTGAGATCGCAGCCATAGACCGTCGACGTGCCCGCTGCGATCTGGAGCGAGACGTGGATCAGGACCTCGTCGCCGGCGAGGTACCGCTCGAGATCGGCGAGCGCGTCGTCGTCCGCTGGGGCGGGGAACAACTCCTGCTCGCCGATGCGGATGACGACACGGTTCGGGTCGATGTCGGTGTCGTCGCTGCACTTGCCGATGGCCATGGCGATGCGTCCCCAGTTGGGATCGGCGCCGTGGACCGCGGTCTTCACGAGCGGTGAGTTCACGATCGTCTTGGCGACCCGCTTGGCCTGGGCATCGTCCCGTGCACTGTCCACCGTCACCACGATGAGCGTCTCGGCGCCCTCGCCGTCGGACGCGAGTTGGCGGGTCAGGTCGAGACAGACCGCTTCGAGCGCCGCTTCGAACTGGCCGAGGTCGACCGCGCCGGCCTTGCCGGAGGCGAGGATCGCGGCGGTGTCTGACGTCGACGTGTCGGTGTCGACGGAGACGCAGTTGAACGTCCGGTCGACGACGGCCCGGAAGCGCTGGTCGAGGTCGGGGAGCGCCACGTCTGCGTCGGTCAACACGAACGCCAGCATCGTCGCCATGTCGGGTTCGATCATGCCGACGCCCTTGGCCACGCCGACGATCGTGGCGTCGCCGACCGATGCACTCGCCGTCTTCGGATGCGTGTCGGTGGTCATGATCGCCTCGGCAACCGGGTCCGCGTCGACGACGTCGGGCGCGGGCATCGACGCCAGGTGAGCTCGGACCTTGTCGATCGGGTACCGACGGCCGATCACGCCGGTCGAGGCGATCAACACGTCGTCGATCGCGCACCCGACCGACTTCGCCACGCCGTCGGCGAGTGCGATGGCATCGTCGTGGCCGTCAGGTCCGGTTGCGACGTTCGCATTCTTGGAGATCACGGCGATGGCCTGCAGCGAACCGTCGGCGACGTGTTCGCGCGAGATGGTCACGCTCGGGCCGACGAAGCGCGACCTGGTGAAGACCGCGCTCGCGGTGCAGGGCTCGTCGGCGACGATGACCGCGAAATCGGTCGTGTCGTCCTTGATTCCGATGTTGGCGACGTGGGCTCGGAAGCCCTCGGGGAGCGCGGTCACGTCGCCGATTGTGTCAGGACTTCACGTTGCGCCGTACACCGGTTCCGGAGCATCGACCTCGCCGGTGAGGCCGTCGACGACTGCACCGAGCTCGGCGGGGTCCCAACGGTCGCCCTTGTCGACCATCGGGCCGTGGCGGAAGCCGTCCATCAACGTCAGCTGGCCGCCGTCGATCTCGAAGATCCGTCCGGTGACCGAGGTCTGGTCCGACCCGAGCCACACGACGAGGGGCGCCACGTTGTCGGGGGACTTGGCGTCGAAGCCGGAATCGGGCGCAGTCATGTCGCCGGCGAAGACCTCTTCGGTCATGCGGGTGCGGGCGACGGGTGCGATGGCGTTCGCCGCCGCCCCGTAGCGGCCGAGCTCGGCCGACTGCACGAGGGTCAGGCCGACGATGCCGGCCTTCGCCGCGGAGTACGCCGCCTGCCCGATCGAACCGAGGAGGCCGGCACCCGACGACGTGTTGACGATTCGCCCGGCGGTCTCGCGCTCGGCCTTCGCCTCGGACCGCCAGGGGCCGCTGCGTGACGCGACACACAGAAGTGGCCCTTGAGGTGGACGCGGACCACCGCGTCCCACTCGTCCTCCGTGGCGTTGGCGAACATCCGGTCGCGTACGAATCCGGCGTTGTTGACGACGGTGTCGACCGATCCGAACTCCTCGATCGCCGTTCGTACCATGCGCTCGGCACCGTCCCAGTCGGCGACGTCGTCTCCGTTGGCGACGGCCTGGCCGCCCATGGCCTGGATCTCGGCGACGACATCGTCGGCCGCGCCGCTCGCCCCGCGAGCATCGCTGCCGTCGAGCTGGACGCCGAGGTCGTTGACGACGACCCTTGCGCCCTGCCGAGCGAACGCGAGCGCATGGCTGCGTCCGATGCCGCGCCCGGCGCCGGTCACGATGACGACGCGGCCGTCACAGATACCCGTGCCCGCGAGTCGGACGGTCTGGTCTCCGGTGTCGGTCATCCCCGGAGTCTGCCAGGATCTGACGCGCCGTCAGAAACGATGACGACCCCGATTCAGAAGGCCTGGCACGCCTCGAGGATGTCGTCGAACGCATCGGCCGCCTCGGGGATCGGGTCGTACTCGTAGAGGAACGCATCGATCAGGTCGTAGCGGAGAAAGTCCTCGAGTGATGTCAGGTCGGCGAGCATGCAGTCCGCCATCTCCTCCGACGTGGCAAAGCTGAACACGAGCGCCTGCAGCGCGCCGTTGTCCTTCTGGTCCTGATCGATCCCCGAGCCGGGAACCGGTTCGACGCCGGGAATGAACGTCGTGGTCGGGGAGAACTGGTCGCCGAGGTCCTCGAACTCCTCGATCGTGAAGTCGTCGTCGAAGCCGAAATCGTTCTCGAATTCGCCGTCCAGGCCGAATCCGAAGCCGAGGAAGAAGGTCTCGACGAAGTCGACCATGGCGTCGAGGTGCGTGCGGTCGATCACCTCGACGAAGGCCACGGTGGCGTCCAGGCCCGAGGCGATCGGTGCCACGAACCACTCGCCGTCGACCCGCTCGGTGGCGATGCCGATGCTCGGGGTCTCGAGGTCCTCGAAGTCGGCGAACGACCGCTCCAGCGCGCCGAACTCCTGCGTGAACTCGTCCTCGAACTCGCCGAAGCCACCCTCGAAGTCGCCGTTTGCGAGGGCCTCCAACTCATCGCCGCAGATGGGTCCGTCGGAGAACGGGGAGTCCACGGCGCCGAGGAAGAACGAGAAGAATTCGCCCACTGCGTCGCCTTGGACATCGAGACAGCCGTCGAGGTAGCTCAGCGCCAGCGTCTCGCCGTCGAGGGTAGCGCTCACCGCGAAGCCGTCGACGAAGACGGTCGCCCGGTCGCCGGAACCCTCGGAACGGAGTTCGAGCTCGTCGATCTGGATCTCGACGTCGTCGCGTGCGCCGGCGACCTCGGATTCGATGGGGCCGAGTGCGAGCATCGCGTATTCCTGCAGCGCCCGGAACTCGTTCGGGGACAGGCGGGCGATCATGCCGCGCACGTCGAGACCGGCGGCTGCGTCAGCCATGCCCCGGACCGCGGCCTCGGGCGAGTCGGCGCCGACGGGCTCGACGACGTCGGTCGGGATCGGCTGTCCGGCGTCGATCCGGCTGGCCTCGGCGATCGTGTAGCCGATGCTCACGCGCCACCCGTCGCCGCCGTTGCGAGCGGCGAGGAACATCTCCGAGGTGCCTTCGAGGATGTCGCCCGTCTCGGACGTGGACAGGTCGGAGACGTCGCCGCCGAAGCGTTCGATCGTGTCGGACACGAAGTCCCCGACGGGGAGGTCGTCGCCGTCGACGGTCGTGGTCACGGTCCCGCCGGTCACATACACGCGGGACAGCCCGTCGCGGACGGGTTCGGTGCGGTACGTGACGTCGGAGAACTCGAAGTCGATACCGCCGACGGCGCCCAGTTCGAAGGAGGCGTCGAGGACCTCGAGCCGCTCGAGTTCACCGAAGAGATCCTCGACCGGCCCGCGCAGCGCGTCGCGTTCGCCGGGGTCGAGCGCGGCCATCAAGCCGAGCAGATCTTCGTCGCCAGCGGCCTCGAACAACTCGGCGACGGCCTCTTCGGCGGTGGAGGGACCCGACGATCCGAGTTGCGTGACGGCGAACGCCGTACCGGCGACCAACAGGACGATCCCGGCGATCCCGGCCACGACCCGTCCCCCGATGCCCGACTTCGTCGTGACCTCGGACTGGGTGTCGAGCGTCAGTGGTGCGTCGACGGGGCTCATCGGTGGTGGCGGCGGAGGCGGCGGGGGCATCGCCCCGTGGTCGTCGCTGCTGCCGGGTCCGAACTGGTCGCTCACGTGTGCCGCCTCGTCGAGATCATGATTCCGATGCCCATACACCCGGTGCATGCACCAGCACCGACGGCGAGGACGAGCCCGGGTTCGACGACCAGAGGCGACCGCGCCACCAGCAGCCCGCCGGTGATCACCAGGGCTGCGATGGTACCGGTCGTCAACGCGACCAGACGGGCGGAACCGACCGAGACGGCCAGGAGGGCTGCTCCGACGAGCACCGGTAACAGGAACCAGCCCGTCGAGAGCCCAGCCCAGGGTTGCGACAGCACGCCGGCCCGCTCGACGACGTCGATGATCGCGTAGCTGGATCGGGAGCGGGCCCCCGACGATGCCCACGGCAGGAACGTGGCGCCGAGCGTCGCCAGGGCGCCGAGGCCAGCGGCGCTGCGCAGCGCCCGGATCGGTCGAGGCGATGGATCGGTGCGCGGCACGACACGATCCTCGCGGACATCGTCACCCACTCGGGCGCCCGATCCGGCACCCGCGTCGGTCGTTGGTTCGACGGCCGGTTTGGCATGCGGCATGGTCGGAGTGTCACCGTTGCCCGCCATGTCGAGCGTCGTCATCCCGGAGAACTGTGTCGGACCGCCATCGATGGGTCACGGCGGCTACGTCGCCGGGCTCCTCGCACGGTGCATCGAGGGTGCCGCGCAGGTGACGCTCCGTCAGCCCACGCCGGTCGGCGTGGCGTTGGACGTCGTCGATTGCGGGGCCGACCGATGGGAGCTCCGTCAGGGCGATTCGCTCCTCGTCGAGGCCACGCCCGGCGATCTCGACCTGTCGGTGCCGGCCCCACCGTCCATCGACGATGCGCGCGCCGCCGAGACCGGCTCGCCGTCGCATTGGAACGAGCACGGCGTCCATCCCATCTGCTTCGGTTGCGGTCTCGCCCGTGACGACGACGAAGGCCTCGAGATCGCGGTCGGTCCGATCACCGTCGAGGGTGTCGACCAGGTCGCAGCCGTGTGGCAGCCGCGCGTCGACCAGGCCGATGGCGCTGGTGTCGTCGACGCGCAGTGGGTGCTGGCGGCCCTCGACTGCCCCGGAGCGATGGCCTACATCGCCACCGGCGCGAAGGCGGGTCTCCTCGGGCGCATCGTGTTCGAGCAGTTCGCTCCGGCGCATGCCGGCGTCGACCATGTCGTGACCGGCTGGCAGATCGAGGTCGACGGGCGCAAGATGCTGGCCGGGACGGCGCTCGCCGACGCCGAGGGCACGATCCTCGCCGCGGCCAAGGCCACCTGGTTCGCCTTCTCCTGACCCGGCCACACCGCATCGTCGCCCGCACCCCGCCCCACCCCAGGCGTCGCAGACCCAGAATCTGGGGCGTGGCGAACGGTCAGAGGCGTTCGATGATGGGGACGTTCGCCTGGCCGCCGACCTCGCACATGGTCTGGAGGCCGTAGCGGCCGCCCGTGCGCTCGAGTTCGTGGAGCAGCGTCGTCATCAACTTGGCGCC
>JAPKDO010000340.1 GCA_028822535.1 Acidimicrobiales bacterium | reverse complement strand
ACATGCCCCACATGAACCCGAGCATGATCATCGCCATGGCGCCGCCCATGAGCAGCGCCATGTAGACGCGCTCCTCGCTCCAGTGGACGTGGCTGAATTCCCACGAGTTCGTGTAGGTGAGGATGAACATCACCGCCGTCGAGGTGGCGATCATCGCCCCGAAACGCCAGTACGAGGGACTCATCTCCCCATCGTGCCTGTCGTCGTCGCGGTCGGTATCGGTTCGGTCGATCGTTTCGGTCCGCATTCTTGCTACTCCTCGCGGGTCGGTCAGTGATCAACGACTCACATACCCCGAGCCGACTCGATCTATAACTACAAGCGGTCGTAATTCCCTCAGCGATCGAATGTGCGCCCACGGCAGACGCGAACATCCGAAACCCCTGACGTCCGGACTGGCTACGACGTGCCGTAGTATGCAGTCTGAGCAACCTCACTCGAGATCTTCAGGAGTTCGCTTTGCCCTCGGAGACGTACATCGTTGAAGGAATGACCGGTGACCGCTGTGTTCGGGCCGTCAAGCAGGAGGTCGGTTCGGTCCACGGCGTCGTCGACGTCGATGTCGACCTCGAAACTGGCGGCGTGACCGTCGAATCCTTGGATGGAATCGACCGCTCCACTCTTGCGTTCGACGATCGCTGTTGCCGGGTATCACGTGCTCGCCGGAGCGTGAGCGTTTACGCGAGGCGCCTGAGTCATGGTCCGAGGAGCTCAACGTTGGCCTGTTGGCGAATGGTGAGGAGCACGAGCGCCACGACGAGGGGAAACGCGACGACGATGCGGCGCCACTGGATGGAGATCTCGAGCCAGTGGCCTGTCAATCGCCCGACTGCCGTCCGAGCGAGAACCGCCACGGCGAGGAGCGGAAGAAGAAGGACCGACGGGTTGTAGCGCAGCGCTGTCGCGACGTCTCCGAGCGCCAGATACCTCACGGATCGGGTCATGCCACACGTCGGCCCCATGATCCCGAAGAAGTGCAGCGGACCGTGGAAGCTGATCGGCGGAAGCCCGACTGCCGCCAACGCCACCGCCCCGACACCACCGGCAGCGATCAACCAGAACCACGTCGGGTGGGCGTCGAATCCGGCCCATCTCGCGTGAACGGCCCGCGGTAGCGGATGGGCACCTCGCTGGTTCACGACGTGAATCCGCCGCAGGTCGCTCGTCCCCGGCCGCACCACCGGCCACAGGTGCGGATCAATGCTCGGCTGCGCCGGCGCAATGCGGCCCCTCGGCTTCCTGGCCCGTGGTGTTGGTCCCGATGGGCGGGCCAAGGATGACCGAGCCGGTGTCGACGCTGAGCACATCGCCGGCAACGGTCATCGCGAACCGGTCCATTCCTCGAGGCGCAGGCCCGCCCTTCTTCTCGCCCACCCGGTTGTACTGCGATCCGTGGCATTGGCACTCGAACCATTGGGACGTGTTGCATGACGGCACTCGGCAGCCCAGGTGGGGGCATTTCTGGTACAGGGCGATCAAGCCGGCTTCCATGCCCGTGAGCTCGGCCGGCGAGTAGGTGGCCTTCGCCTTGTCCAGGGCGTTCTCGGGGTACTCGGTGATCCACATTCGTCCCTCGGGCTTGTACAGGAACCCGTTGTTGTCGCGGATCTCCTGGATCAGTTCGGACACGTTGCCGACGCGGATCTCGGAACCGAACCCGCCGCCGAGTTTTGGCCACAAGAAGGCGATCGCGGCCGCTCCGAAGCCGGACAACCCGATGGCGAAGAATCCGATGATGCTCCGGTTGAGAAAGTGGCGGCGCGTCGCACCCAGCACATCCGAGTCGGGCGGACGCCATGCCGTCGGCGGACCCGACCGTGACGTGACGACGGCGGTCGATCGCACCCGCCTCGCCTCCAACTCGATCTCTCTCCCCGATGGGGTGGGTGTGCCTTCGGGACGAGTGTCGACGGTGCGATGTGCAGCGTCACGCTGGCGCGTTTCACGCGACAGCGCGCCGATCGCCTTCTGCGTCTCGGATCGGCGCACACTGGCGATCACGACGACGGTGGCCAGGAAGCCCAGCGCGGCCAGTGCTGAGATGAGGGGTGCGGACATGATGATGCAACCTCCTCCACACACGAAGGGCCAGGTCACGGTGTGGGCGCTGTACGAGTTGGTGGCCCTGCTCCACCGATTCTACGATGCCCTGTAGTACTTTGCGCGGGCCGCCCACCGGAAGACACTCATGTCACGTTCCGCGCCCCGCCGACTACTCGTCGGCGCACTCCTTCTCCTCGCGACAACCGTCATCACGGCGGTCCCCGTCGGCGCCCACACCGGTTTCGAGTCATCGGAGCCCACCGATGGCGCCAACGCCGATGCCCCGGTCGATTCGATCACGCTCACCTTCTCGGGCCCTGCGGAGCCGGCCGGTGAGGGTTTCGTGGTGCTCGACCCGTTGCTCGGCGAGCGAACGCCGGACTCGATCGAACAGGTCTCCGAGGGCGTCTACGTCCTGGGCCTCGACCCGCCGCTCGAGGGGGGCACGGTTGGCGTGCGTTGGTCTGTTCGCGCCCCCGACGCCCACCCGATCGACGGCGCGTTCCGCTTCAGCACCCCCGTCGCCGATGTGAACGGCGGCGCTTCGCAGACAGCGGACGAGGGACGAGATCTCGATGCGTTCCTCGCGACGGACACGACGGCCCCGGCTGGTCAGACCGCAGGTGATATCGGGCGTTTCCTGGCCATGGGGGGAACGATGGTCGCGCTCGGCTTCCTGGTGTTCTCCCTCACGGTGATGCGTGGGTCGAGATCCGAACTGCGGATGCTGCTTTTCTGGATGCGACGCGCCGGGGTCGTCGTCGCTGTTGGCACCGTGCTCGATGCGCTCGGTCAAGTCGCGTTCCAGGAGGGCGGATTCGATGCACTCGTGCGGCCGAGCGCCTACACGACGGTGCTGTCAGGAACGGTCGGCGTGTCCTTGTTGGTGCGCTTCGTCGGTGCGTGCATCGTCGCCACTCGAGCCGACCTCGTGATGGTGCACGCCAAACATGCCAGAGATCCCCTCCGTCCGGTGTCTGCTGCCATCCCCATCGGCGCGGGATCCACTCGCGTGGCAGACAATCCACACGATCAGTGGCGTCCGTATGACCTCGCATGGGAACTCGACCGGCGTGGAGCCGTCGCGGTCGCGGGCTTCGTCCTCGTGGTCTTGTCCCATGTGATCGACGGACACACGGCGAGCGAGGGCAGTCGATGGCTGATGGGCGTGGCGTCATCCGTCCATGTCTTCGCAGCAGCGATCTGGGCGGGAGGCGTGGCCGCCCTCGCGCTCGTGATCCGCAGACGCTCGAATCGCGACGAGCCAACTCACGCGTTGGTGATGGTGACCCGGTACTCGATCGTGGCGACGATCGGACTCGCCGCCGTCGCCGTTGCCGGCGTCTACCTGGCGTTCGTGATCCTGGATGCACCCAGCGAACTGTGGTCGACCGACTGGGGACGGGTCTTCCTGGCGAAGTTCGTTGTCGTCGCGGTCGCCGCAGCATTGGGAGCACACAACCACCATGTGATCGTCCCCGCACTGGAACGCTCCGAGGAAGACCCCGAAGTGGTCTCGCGCCTGCGGTCAACCCTCCGCAACGAGGTGGTGACGCTCACCGTCGTGACCGTGCTGACCGCGATCCTCGTTCGCTCCGCATCCACGCTGTGATCAGCCGCGCACGACGTTCCCGTCGGAGTCCAGGCAGCCTGCGGGCGATGTCGACACTGAGCTCTCGGGCGAACACGGGGGCAGGGTGTCGGAGGTGACCGACGGCTGATCCGACGGGTCTCCCTCGAGTGCCGGCGGATCGCTCTCCACGCATCCCGTGGCGAACATCAGTGCGGCCATCGTGACGATGGCGGCGGATCGGCGAGGGCGACGCATGGATCAGGCGTCGAACGTCTCTGCGCTGACCATCGATGCGGTCACGATCAGCCGAGACCGCGCAGAGCCCTTGGGCTCACAGGTGGTCAAG
>JAPKDO010000339.1 GCA_028822535.1 Acidimicrobiales bacterium | reverse complement strand
TACAGCCGTAGTGACTCGGGCGTGGTGGTCGGTGTGGGCTGGGTCGCTCGCCAACTCGTGGGAGGAGAGGTCGCCCCATCGGGCGTTGTAGGACTCGATCGCTCCGGCCGCGGCGAGCCACGCCGCACGGTCGCCGATAGGCGGCGCGCCGATGATGTTGGTGACGCGTTCTGGACGGTCGAATTCGGCGGCTCGCGCTGCTTGCGCGGTTCGCCATTCGATCTGCTCGCCGAGATCGCGGAGCTGGTCGTGGACGTCGACGTCGGTGTCGGCGTTGGCGTACTGGTCCGCGAGCCGGTCCCATCGCTGCCACAGCTCGGCGAGGGTGTCGGTGCTGCCGGTCGGGCTGACGACGTGTTCGTCGGCGACCGTGGAGGCGAGGTTCTTTGCTCCGTCGCGCGTAAACGCTCGAACAATCCGGTCGACGGGGTCGTCGTCGACGACCAGACCGTGGCGGTCGAGTTCGAGTTCGGGGAACTGGTCACGTTCGTCTTGGTCGATGAGGTAGAGGTCGTTCGAGATGCGGCCGCGACTGAGCGCGGTGTAGCCGGCTTGGCGGTAGAGCCGGTCGTCGCCCAACAGGAGGCACCGGTCGACGGTGGCACCCTGCGCCTTGTGGATGGACGTGGCGTAGCCGTGGTCGAGGTGCCCGGCTTCGAGGTACCTCGGTGGGAGCGAGTACGCCGTTCCGTCGCGTCCGCAGATCGTGACCGAGATGCCGGTGGGGTGGTGGTCGATAGCCGTCACGGTGCCGGTGAGGGCGTTGTGGACGCCGAGTCGTCGGTCGTTGCGCCCACAGACCACTCGGTCACCGATGGTGAACGTTCTCTGCCCATTCTCGCCGAGGTCGATGATGGCGGCGTCGGCGTCGTCGAGCGTGCCATCGGCGACCAACAGGGCGCGGGCTCGAACGTTGAGCTCCCGCACGTCTTCTCGGCGGAGGGCGACCATCGCGGCGTTCTCCCCAGTGGTGTGCGCCCGATGCCAGTCCATGGCCATCGCTGCACGGACCTCGGCGGGGTTGTCGCCCACACGGACTCGGTCGTGTTCCAGGTACTCGGAGATCACGGTTCGGATTCCGTCGTGCCCGCCGGCGCCAGTGCGGAAGCGGGCGAGTGCGTCGCGTTCCCAGGCTTCGGCTTGGCGGCGGTTGCCGGCCAGTTCGATGGGGTCGAGCCGGTCGACCAGTGCAGCGAAGCTGCCGCCGACCTCGACGGGTGGGAGTTGGTGGTGATCGCCGACCAGGACGACCTTCGCTCCCGCATCGCGGCCCATCTCGAGGAGGGCAGCGAGTCGGCGAGTGTCGACCATGGCGGCCTCGTCGACCACCAGCACCGACCGATCGTTCAGGAGCGGTTCGCCGGCTCGGTCGACATCGGCGAAGAGTTGGGCGACGGTTGTCGAGCGGATCCCGGCGCCGGCTTCGAGCTCTGCGGCGGCTCGTGCTGCGAGTGCGACCCCGACTGGTTGGAATCCGGCGGAACGCCAGAGATCGACGGCAGTCGCGAGCGCGTAGGTCTTGCCCGTGCCCGCTCGGCCCACGACGATCTCGACGGCCCGGTCTGCGGTGGTCAATCGATGGACCATCGTGGCTTGGTCTGATCCGAGATCTGCCCTCTGTTCGAGCGCCTTCTGGACCATCTCGGGATCGACGATTCCTGATGTCACGGTTCTGGCGCTGGTGGCGTGGTGGAGCATGCGCCGCTCCACGGCGAGGAGTTCGACCGTGGTCCACCGGCGTTCACCGACACCGACCGGTCGTACGTGTCCGCTCGCGGAGATCACGACAGGCCCGGACCCGTGCCCCGGGTCGACCTCGACGATCCGCCCATCCGTGGCTCCCCGGTCGACGAGACCCTCGACGGACTGGTGGTCGAGGTCTGTGCCGGGCGGGAGGCGCTCGCACCACGCTCGGGCCATGGCCCCTCGATCGAACGTGGACTCTGACGCGCACAGCCCGCGCCGCGAGTCCACGAGGTCTCCGACAATCTCTTCGAGATGGGACTCCGAAGTTGTCGGAGCTTCCGCCCGGCCGGTCACTCTCACCACGTCGTGGGGATCGACTCCGACGTCTCGTGCCTCCTGTTCCCACCTGGCGTAGAGCGACGTTGCATCCATCTCCGTCTGTGCTGGGCGGGTCCGGTACGCAGCGAGCTGGGCGGTTCGACGCGAAGGTGTCTCGCCCTCGGCCGCCATCGACTCCTCGATCTGTGTGCGGCGCTTCGAGAAGACCGATCGAAGTTGCGGATCGGTACCAGCGATCTCGGCCACGCCCTTGGAGACGCCGGTCCAGTCGACGCCGAGTCGTTGGGTCAGCTGCGCCCGGAGAACCGCTTGGTACAGGTAGCCCGCCGTCCGGGCGTTGCGGTAGAGCGGCCGAGAGTCCAACGCTCCCCATGTGCCGTCGTCTCGCTCGACCACGTTGGCGGCGAGCGCGTGGGTGTGAAGCTGCGGATCACCCAGCCGCGATGTCCGGTGCCGGAACGACGCGATCACGAGCCCTTCGCCGGCCACCGTCGTGACCTGCCCGCCGAATCTCCGGCGAGACACCGTTGCGTGGGCCTCCAGCCAACGCACGGCTTCGCGCACGGCGAGGTCATGCGCAGCCGCCACCTGCGCTGCCACCTCGACCCCGCCGAGCCCGTACAGGATCGACACCGACTTCGGGGCCGAGAACGTCATGTCCCACCCCGGCGTGTGTGCGCGACCGGGACGCCCGGCCAGCCGACTGTCAGAGCGAGGGTGATTGCCCGCGAGGAGTGCGCGCAGGTCGGCGCCGACGACATCGCCTCCGAGGCCCAGTCGGTCGGCCCCGCGACCGATCCAGGAGCCCTCCACCTCGCCCGCCCCGGAGTAGTAGTCCTCCAGACCGGATGCGACTTTGGCGAGGTAGTAACCCTCTTGTCCGATACCCATCTTGGCGATCGTCAACACGCCGTTCACGCCCTTCGCCACAGCCTCGACGATGATGCTCGTCGGGCTGTGGCTGATCGTGGTGGGCGTGGACTCCGACCTCGTGGGTCGGTGTCGAGCCGAGCCGGGCGCTCGCTCTCGGGCGGCGCCGGGTACCTCCCACGATAGTGCGTTCCGCACGCCTGTGCATACTGTGTCTCCCCCTTCAACACCCGCTTCACCAGACACCGTCGCCGGTCCGCCGATCTGCATCCCACCGGCCCCGCTCGACGCCCAATCGACCGCCGTTTCACACATCGGTCCTGCCAGCAACGCCCAGCCGTCTGTCTTCTCGTCGCTGCCCAGCCCCTATCGCCGGCTCCAGACGTCCATGCACCTCGCGGCTGCTCGTCGTCACGCCGACCGCGTTTCCCCGGCTCCCCATCCGCTGACCATCGACACATCCCCGCCTGCATGAAATACTCTGAAACATCATGACTATGGATTCTCGGCTCGAATACGATCGCTGGCTCTCGGTCGTCCCGGCGGCGGCACGGCTGCGGATCCCGGTCCGCGATGTCCTGGCGTTGGTCGACGAGCAACGACTCCCGGCGTCGGTCGACTTCGTGGATGGCCGTCGTCGACTCGTGTTCCGAGAAACGGATCTCGACGCTCACGAACCCTCCACCGAGTAAGCCCGGAGGACTTCTCACTCGGTCTGAAACAACTCGACTCGGAGGATCTCGGCGGCTTGGTCGAGCTCGAAGGCGGCGTGCAGGTCGCCGGTCGTGGCGAGTTGGTGGGTGATCGTCTCGAGGACGGCGAGGATGTCGAGCGCTGCCGAGGTGGTGAGTCGGATGTGGTCGGGAAAGTGGACTCGCTCGGGCATCGTGGCCTCCGGGCCGAGGCGGGGAAGGGCGTGAGCCGGTGGCCTCGGGTGCGCCGGCTGCAGCGCCGGATGACCACGGCCGGGCCGCGCTGGCCACCGTCGCCGGAGGCGAGTGCCGTGCCCCAGCGAGTGAGCGCAGCGAGCGAGTGGGTCGGGACGACGGTTGCCAGCGCAGCGGCTCGGTCGTGGTAG
>JAPKDO010000035.1 GCA_028822535.1 Acidimicrobiales bacterium | reverse complement strand
CCTCGGTCGTCGTGGTCGTGTCGGGCGCCGTGGTCTCGTCCGGGGCGACGGTGACGTCGGAGGGGTCGTCGTCGCTGGTGCAGGCGCCGATGAGCAGGGCGGCGGCCAGGAGGCGGCGGCGGTATCGGGTGGCGATCACTGGCAGTCCCCGGTTCGACGAAAGATGACGAAACGGTAGGAGATTCAGGTCTTGGTCGTCAACGTCGTGTGTGACGGACCGCGAACGCTGCCGAACCCCTGGCGTCGAGCGATGCTCGGTTGTCGGGTGCTCAGACAACGGGGCCCGCCAGTCAGCCAGCGTCGACGGCGGCCACGGCGTCCCGCAGACAGCGCTCGGTCTTCAACCGCACGGCGGGGTCGTCGCCGACGTCGATCAGGTCGTGGACGATCTTCGCCGCACCCCACTCGAGCCAGCGGCGGTCCTCGATGAACCACGGGTTCTGGCCTTTGCCGCCGTCGATGTGATCGAGCGCCACGACCTCCTTGCGCGCCCGGTCCAACGCACGAGGATCCGCCCGCAGCACCGACGTCAACGCCTCGACCGCATCCTCCACGGACATGACCGGACGCCCCGCCGGACCGGCCGCGGACAGTTCGGCATCGAGCGTCATCACCCGGTCCGCCACCTCCGACGAGGTCGAGGAGGAGTACGACCGGTTCGCCTCGAGCCACCCGAGCGCCTCGTCGAGGAACAACGAGTTGTCCTCCACCCACGCCCGGTGCTCGTCCGACCAGCGGTGATACCGGATGCCCGAGTTCCGCCACACGACGTTGCACGGCTGCCCTCGGTGCAGCACGAACCAGTACGCCCCGCGCTGCAGATGGTCCGGATCCGTGTGCCTCGGCGACGTCACGAGCCGTGCCGCCGGCGACGATCGGCTTCGGCCGCCTTGTCGCCCTCGTAGAAGTCGCCGATGTCGTACGACTCGCCCCGGCGGACCTTGTCGCGCTTGTTGGTCATCGCCCGGCTCAGGTTGGCGAACGCCGCCCCGGCGCCGGCCCCGTCGGGCGCGAACGACATGGTCGAACGGGTGTCGTACCCGATGCCGCCAGCCTCGCCGTAGGCGTCGAGGTTCGCTCCCATGTAGGCGAACGACCAGCCGAGCGCCTCCTTCTCCTTCACGAGACGGACGATGTCGCGCCGACGGAATTCCCGGCTCTGGTTCTCGTGACCGTCGGTGATCGTGATGATCGTGATCACCTCGGGACGCTTGCCGAGCGTGACCCGCTGCTGTTCACGCACCGAGGCCATGGTGATGACCCGACCGGTGGCATCGAGCAGCGGCGTGCCGCCTCGGGGGACGAAGGTGTGGTCGCTCAGCGGCCGGACCTCGGTGATGCGGGCGCCGTCGACGAGGACGTCGTGCGGGTCCTGGCTGTCGAACTGCACGAGCGTCAGCCGGGCGTCACCGCCTCCGCCACGCGTCGAGTCCTGCTGGTCGGCCAGGAGGGCGTTGAACCCGCCGATCACGTCGGAACGCATCGACTCCATCGAGCCGGAACGATCGAGGACGACGTAGAAGTGCGGACGGGGGATGGGGTGGTTCTCGTGGTTGCTCATACCCCTCCGTCGTCGAGCGGCCGACGGTGTGACATCTCGATCCGAGATTTCTTCGGGTTGGTTGCCCTCGCCGCCGCTCAACGCCCGACCCGAGGCAATCGTCACGAATCGCCCGTACGGTGGGAACGTGACGTTGGTCGACGATGCCGAGGGATTCCTGACCCGCCGGGGCCGCGGCTACGCCGAACGTCTCGTCGCACAGAAGCGGTTGCCCGACGCTCACGTCGACGACGTCGTGCAGGAAGCTTGGATCGCCGTGCACCGAGCGATCGCGCGGGGAACCGAGATCGACAACATCGAAGCGTTCGTCACGACGGTGATCCGACGTCGGGTCACCGACCTGTTGCGTGGCGACATCCGGCGGACCGAGGTCCCGTTCGAACGACTCGACGACGAGGGGTACGTGCGCGACATCGAACCGGTCGACCGCACCGGCCCTGGGGCCGATCCCGAAGCCGACGTCATCGCCCTGGCCCAGACCGCCTCGCTGCGCGCCGCGATCGGCGAGCGACTCGACGGGCCGACCCGCCTGCCGGCGGCCGGCGCGTTGGCCGTGCTCGCCCACGTCGACCCGCACGACCCGGCGGCACCGGCCGACGACTGCCCGCAGCCCACGGGCGGAGCGACGCCGGTCGAGGCGGCGGCGTGGGTCGGCCTCTTCTATGCAGGGCGACGGGGCTGGTGGTCCGACGACGACACGCCCGCCATCCGCCAACGACGCAGCCGGTGGGCGCGTGCTCAGACCGAACTGCTCGAAGCTGCCGCGACCGACGAGGGTCTGCACCCGGGAGCTGCCCATGCCTGATCCGCTGATCGAGAGTCGCGCCATGGTCGGCGAGTGGGACGGCGAGGGTCGTGGGTGGACGGCGCGCGACTGGGTGCCCGGACCGGCCGGCACCGTTGGACTGACGCTGCCCGGCGGCGTGGAGCTCGACGTCGACGTCGCCTCCCCCGGCACGTTCGTCGGTCTGTGGGTCGACGCCGAACGGGCCCGCCAGCCGGGCCTCGCCGCCATCGCCACCGTCACCGCGCTGGTGGGGGAGGAGCGAGCCACCGCGCTGTTCGCACTGGACCGCAGCGGCGTCCGACAACTGCCCGGACCGGCCGACCGCGACCCCGATGCGGACCGCTTCCGTCGCTTCGGCCGCGGCACCGACCCGACCGAACCCGGCGTCGCTCCCGAGTTGGCTCGCCACGTCCTCGCGCTCGCCGACGCCACCGGTCGCGACGGGTCCGGCCTCGTCGCCGGTCTCTCGCTCCTCGACGCGGCGGCAGCGGCGCGATGGATCGACGCGCCGGGCATCGACGGTCTGGGGATCGCCGGTCTCGGGCTCGAGGGACGCATGGCCGACATGGTGGATCGGGCCGCCGAGCTCGTCATCGACAATTGGTCGGCCGACCTCCCCATCGATCGCCCCGTGCTGACCGATGTCATCGACACCGTCGACCCGTGGCTGACGCAGGCCCAACGCACGGCGCTGCGCGAGCTCAACGGCGAGGTCGATGTCGACGAGGTCATCGCGATGCCCTCTTCGGCGCGGTTGTCGTCCGCCGTGTCGGAACGGGCGGCCTCGGCCCCGGTGTCGCGCCTGCGACCCGTCGACGTGTCGGCCCTGCCCGAATCGTTCTCCGTGGTCGAGGCCGCTGCCCGCGACACCCGCGACGCCGAAGCCGAGGTCCGCATCCCCGGCCGCGCCGACCTGGCCGAACGACTGTGGGCGCGCAGCTTCGACGCCGACGGCACGATCCTCGCCGCCGCCCCGCTGCTCGCCGGCGAACACGACGACGAACGCAACGGTGGCCGTGGCGACATCGTGGCCCGACTCCTGATCCCGCCGGCGTCGTTGCGTGGTGCCACGTTCGACATCACCGACCGCCCGGCCGAGCCCCGCGTCTCACCCCGAGCCCGGGCCACGGTCGAGGCCATCGCCCACGGCCGCAACGCGGCGCGCGCCGAACGCCTGGGCGACCGCAAGGAGACCTACTCGCGGTGGGGTCGCTCGGCCGACGCCTGGAGCCGTGCCGGCGACGACGATCGTGCCCTCACCGCCCGTCGCTACGCGGAGGACCCGGGCCAAGGCGGACGAGTCCCGCCGGCGCTGCTCGCCGACCCGCTCATCGAGTCGGGCGCCTGAACGGCAGCAGACGGTTGTCGATATCATTCGATATCATCAAGGAGCTGCGATGACCGACATCCTCATCAGAGACGTCCCGGACGACGTGCTGGCCGCGATCGACGCCAGAGCGAAACGCGTCGGGCTGTCACGCACCGAATACCTCCGCCGAGCCCTCGATCGCGAGCGTGTCGTCGGCGCCGCGCTCTCGGTCGACCAGCTCACCCGCACCGCATCGCTCTCCCAGGACCTGGACGACCCGGATGTGATGCAGGGCGCGTGGTCGTGACGCACTGGCTCATCGACAAGTCCACCTTCGCACGCCTGCATCTCGCATCCGACGTCGAGGAGTGGATGAACCGGATCGAACGAGGACTGGTCCGGATCTCCACGGTCACTCGACTGGAAGTCGGCTACTCGGCACGTACCGCCGACGACCACCGGGCGCTGCTCACCGAGCCGCCGCTCGCCTCGATGCCAGTCGAATTCCTCACCCCGCGGATCGAGGACCGAGCGGTCCAGATTCAATCGATGCTCGCTGCACGCGGACAGCACCGAGCCCCGTCGATCCCCGACCTCCTGATCGCCGCGACCGCGGAGTTGGCCGAGCTCACGGTGCTACATGTCGACAAGGACTTCGACCTCGTCGCCGAGATCACCGACGTCACCGTCGAACGGCTCGCAGTCCGCTGATCGGTCCTCGATGATGAGCGTCATCACGCTACCGCCGGAGCATCGCTCATGCCGGTGGCAATGCTCTGCTGGTAGGGGCGCATCGCTGCACTGGCCATGAGCGGATCTCCCAGCGCGAGCCCCGCCAGCATCGGGAGCGCTGCGAGCGGTTGTTCGATCGCTGCGAGACGACTCACGCGGAGGTGAAACGCCCGAGCGACTGCTCGAGCGTCCGGCCCGATGCCGTCCAGCTGTGGGATCCAGAGGTTGTTGATCGTTCGTCGCTCGGACTCGATGAGCACGGTGCGGAGCTGTGCCGACGAACCCACGGCGTGGAGCGACGTCGACGCGGCGACCGCGGCGTTGGCGGCGATCTCGCGCACCGTCGGCCACACGAGCGTGCGGCACCACAGCGTGGCGGCGGCGAGCAACACTCGCTGGAGGCTGGGCGGTGTCGAGCCGATGATCGTCGGGTCGAGGTCGAACAGGGGCTCGGATCGGGCATCGGCGTCGTGGATGGCTTCCCACAGGTGCAGGGGCATGGCGGACCTCTCCGGTCTCTCGGAGCACATGGGGGAAGTGGAGATCGACGATACGGATGACCGGTGACAAGAACTCCGGGGCGAGAGTCCCGACTGCACGAATGCCCGACTGCGAGCATGGACGGGTGGAACACGGACGGGGCGAGAAGCACTCGAGGGTGATCGACGGCGGTCGTGCCTATTGGTGGACCCAACGGCTCTGGCAGCTCAGCGCCGACCTCCCGATCGAGGAGGTCGCGATCGATGCCATCCCGGAGTTCGATCAGGACTGTTGGTTCGGTGAGCGGAGCCCGACCTGTCGTGCAGTCGCGCTCCACGCGCGACGGATCCAGGAGGCCGACCTCTCGTACCCGGTTCTGCTCGCCAGCGACGGCGGTCTGATGGACGGTGGGCACCGCATCGCCAAGGCATTCCTCGCCGGGCACGAGACGGTTCGTGCCCGGCGCTTCGTGCTGGATCCCGAGCCCGACTGGATCGAGCCCTGATCGACGACGTGCCGGCTCAGCCGGTGAAGGTCGGGCTGGCCGTCGTCGGCTGCGCGGCGGTGGCCGGGGAGACGTCGTCGTCCGGTTCCGTCGTGGACGTGGTGGTCGTGGACGTGGTGGTCGTGGAGCCGGTCGTCGTGGCGGCGAACACGTTGGTCACCGTCGCATCGCATTGGTCGGCATCGAGGATGGCCACCAGTTCAGCACCGTTGCCGGTGGCTCCCTCGCCGCCCGGGCCTTCGGCACCACAGTCCTCGCTGACGAAGGTCGTCGACTGGGCGCCGCCGTCCTCGGTCTCGGTGAGCTCACAGCTGTGCTGGTCCGAGAACCACACGCGGTTGGTGCCGCCGTCGGCAGCGAACGTGAGGTCGTAGGGACCAGCGTCGGGGAGTTCCGGACCCTCGCCCTGGCCGCCCTCCAGGCCGATGAATGCGCAGTCGACCTCGACCACGAACTCCGTGCCGTCGGGCACGGGGCCCTCGATGGCCTTGGTCACGTCGAGACCGGCGTAGTCGAACCCGCGCTCGATGGTCTCGGTGACCGTGTCGCCGTTGATCTCACATTCGATCTCCAGGCCGAAGATCGTCTCCGACAGGTCGTCGGGCACGACGATGGTGCCGGCGTTCGCCCCCGACAACGGGACGCTTCCGATGGGTTCGATGCCGGTGTAGAAGGTCACCTCCGTGGTCCCTTCGTCGCAGGGCGCGCCGTTGTTCTGGAGGGCGATCTCGAGCACGTCGACGTAGCCGTTGAGTTCGCTGGTGACCACCCAGCCATCCACCGGTTCCCCGCCGGCGTTCGCCGTTGATGCCGTTCCCACCAACACGCCGCCGAGCAGCCCGAAGATGACCAGTGCATTGCGAATTCGTCGCATGTCCGCCTTTGAATCGTGTGTGCGTCCGCCGTCGCTTCGTTGCCGCGCCCGGCCGCGGCGACCGTACCGCGCAGGTGTCGACACGCAAACCGTGGGTCACGGTTCCGTCGAGACGATCGCCATCGTCCGAGCCGTCACGGCCGCAGCGAACCTCCTGGCTGACTCACGGGTCAGCGTACGAGGAAGTCGTCGACCGCGGTTCTGGACTGCAGTACGTGGAGTGCGGCATGCGTCCCATACTGCGAGATGATCTCGCGCTCCCGCGCCGGCTCCGAGTGGCGCTGGCGCCAGATGCGCACGGAGAGCTGCCACTCGTCGCGCCACCGCTGCCCGCGCGTGTACGTGCACCCCTCGGGCAACTCCTCCGGCATCCGGAAGCCGCGCCGCAACGCACGAGCGGAGCACAGCCACCACGGCAGGTCGAGCACCACCACGGTGTCGGCGCGTTCGAGACGGACGTCGAGTGTCTCGTCGTAGTTGCCCTCGACGATCCACGCGTCGCCGTCGAGCACGGCGCGCTGTCGTTCACGGAACTCGGTCTCCGTCGGTTCCGTCCAGCCCGGGTTCCAGAACTCGAGGTCGAGGTGGATGAGCGGCAGGCCGGTCTCGGCCGCGAGCGCCAGCCCGAGCGTGCTCTTGCCCGACCCGGCCAGACCGGTGACGACGATGCGACGTCCGAGCGCCGGCGGGTTCTCACTCATCGACGTCAGTGTCCCGCAGGCGACGGTCGTGAGCACACGAGATTCCCTCCGCCTTCGGCCCGACCGGTCAGACGTTGACTAGCTCGCATCGTCAAAACCCGGGCGCGCCGGAACCCCGGCCGTCGCCGGTCGGTCCGGTGGTTCCGTGGTCGTGCGGCGGTCAGGCCGAGGCGGTGACGGGGCCGCCGCCGTCGGGACGGTGGATGGTGAGGGTGCCGTCGGGGTCGCGGACGGGGACGAAGCCGCGTTCCTTGATCCGGTTGTGGCTCCCGCAGTACACGTCGGAGTTCGCGGTGTCGGTCGGCCCGCCCCGGGCGGCGGGTTCTCGGTGATCGGCCTGGAGGCAGCGGCCGTGGGCGTCGCAGCCCGGCCAGCCGCAGCGCAACCCGCCCGGGCGGCGTAGCAGCGCCTGGAGCAAGGCGGCATCGCGCGCCGAGCCGGTGAACAATCGCCGTCGGCGACCGAGGTCGGTCACGTTCCCCGCAGTGTCGATCACGACCCGCCGCACGTGGCCGACGAGCGCCGCGGCCACGACGTCGGCGGGGTGGACCACGGTGCCCGACACCGTGTGGCACCGCCGACCGTCGGTCTCGTTCGGGTCGGTCTCGACGTGGTCACCCGCGGCGCGCCGGAGCTCGTCCTCGAACGTCTTCTGGTCGACGACGATGTTGACCAGTGGGTCGGGGGTGCGGTCGTCGGCGCGGGTGGCGCCGGCCCGTCGGAAGATCTCGAACGCGGCGTCCGCTCGACGCTGCGTCGGGGTGCGGCGAAGGTGCTCGACGCAGGCGTCGGCTCCGTGGAGCGCTCGGGCCTCGGCCCAGTCGGCCTCGAACTCGGCCCGCTCGTACCGGTCGAGCATCTCGGCCATCGCTGCGCCCTGGAGCGCACCGTGGTGACCGGTGCTGGTCCACGACCCGTCGATCTCGTTCTCGTCGAGCGAGAACGAGCGGCGTTCGTGCGACCGTTCGGCATCGTCGGCGGCCCCGTCGGCATCGGCGAGTCGTTCCCACTCCCGCAACCAGGACGAGAAGCCGTCGAAGTCGAGTTCGGCCGCCATCTGGGCGAAGATCGGATCGGCCACCCGGAGGAACTCCGACACCCGGGGGTTGCCGGTGATCCGGGCGATGGCCCGCACGTGGGCGGTGGGGATCCGTCCTGCGGCGTACCCGGCTTCGACCGCGGGCAGATCCCGGAGGGCGGCGACGGTCTGGATGCGTCCCAGGGCGTCGGACCCGGGCAGGCGGCCGAGATGTTTGACGGCCGAGCGGGCGTTGCGGTGCCCGTCGAGACTGAACGCCGCCGACGTGTCGAGATGGCCGACAGCACGGTCGGTGCCGTGATCGAGACGACGGCGGAGCGCTTCCAATCGCCGCATCGTCGACAACTCGTCGGCTGGCGTCGCGTCGAGACACGCGGCCTGCAACGCATCGGCGGCGGCCTCGAGCAGATCGAGCGCCTCGTCCGGCGTCGGCGGTGACGAAGTCGGCGGAGTCGGGCTCGCTGGCGGACTCATGGACTTCCCTTCGAACGCATGCGCACGCGCATGGTCACACTCCTCGGTATCCGGTCTGACTGAAAAGGGGGAAGTACCGACAACAATACGAAGGGGGTCTGACAAGAACTCCCGATCGACCGCGGCCATCGGTGATCATCGGACGTGCCTCCCGCGACGACCGGGCGGCACGTGTCGTCGGGGTCGACGGAGCCGCACCTGGCCACGGCAGGCGCGACAGTCGCAGGCGATGATCAGCTGCAGTGCCGAGGACAGCGTCGTCTCGTGACCGGCGGCGGCCGAGACGTCGGACCAGCGGGTGAACCACTCGCCCCGGAGGTTGTCGTCGTGCACCCGCTCGAACCGCGCCATCCCACCGCAGGGGATCTCGAAGATGGAGTCCTCGTCGAAGCGTCGACCCTCGGCGATCTCGTCGACGGCGTGGCCGATGAGGTCGTCGTCCTTGTCGAGCGATGGATGCACGACGATCAGTTCGGGGTGGTCGAACGTGGCCGACAGCCCGATGGTGTAGGCCCACCGCGGCCAGGCGTCGACCCCGAGGGTCATCCAGCCCTTCCTGCGAACTCTCCCGCCGAACTCGTCGAGCACTTCCTGTTCGCTGTAGCCCTCGCACATCAGACACATGCCGCTTCCCTCCGAGATGGCGCGCCCGGACATGCCGGACGATCAGGGGGAAGTACCGACGACACTACGAAGGGGGTCTGACAAGAACTCCCGGTCCGGTCCGGCCCGGCCGATGAGTTCGTGCCGCCCGCGACGTCACCAGGTCATGGACACTCCAGACCTCCGCCCCGCCACCGACCGCATGGCCGGACTCCTCACGGGCATCGCCGACGACCAGCTCGGCCGCCCGACGCCGTGTCCCGACTACACGCTCGGCGACCTCGTCGACCACGTCGTCGGGCTGACCGAGGCCTTCACCCAGGCCGCCACCAAGACCGGGATCGGCGACAGCGAGCCGCCGCCGCCCGGCGACGCCGGCAATCTCTCATCCGACTGGCGCGACGCGATCCCGGATCAGCTGACCGCCCTCGCCGACGCCTGGGCCGACCCCGACGCCTGGGCGGGCATGACCGCCGCCGGCGGGATCGAGATGCCCGGCGAGATCGCCGGCCTGGTCGCGCTGAACGAGGTGGTCGTCCACGGCTGGGACGTCGCGTCGGCCGTGGACGCCGACTACGACCCCGGCGAGTCCGAGCTCGAGGCGGCGCTCGCGTTCATCGGCAGCTTCCCCGACGACGACCGGGGCGAGGCGTTCGGTCCACCGGTCGACGTGCCAGCCGCCGCCGACCTCCTCGACCGGGTCGTCGCCGCCAGCGGCCGCGACCCGTCCTGGCGCGGCGCCTGACGAGATCGGCTGGCGGACGAGCGTCCGCCGGCGACCTCGGGATGCGCCCGGTCAGGTGGCCTTGCTCACCCGAGAGGCCATGAAGGCGCCGTACGCGCCGAGGCCCAGGACGCCCAGCTTGCGGGTCGGCTTCCTGGCGATCAAGACGCCGATCACCAACTCGGTGGCACCGTTGCGTTTGATCCAGGCATCGGTGTCGTCGGGAAACGGTCCTTCGGTGATGCTGCGAAAGGCGTCGGGGGCGACGAAGTGTGCGGCGCCGGTGGCGGCGATACCGAGTCCGGCGATGGTGGCGATCGACATGGTTCCTCGTGTTCGGTTCGGGGGAGGGGATGTTGCCACCGCGACGCCCGGCCCGCTGCAAAAGACAGCGACCGCGTCGGGCTTCAGACCACGGCGACGATCGCCCCGAACCGCGATCATGCCGGTTCGGGCGGGTGACTCAGGTCGAGCGCGCCATGCCCCACGGTTCGCCGGTGGCCGGCGCGTCGTCCGAGGCCACCGGCCCGGGCTGGCCGAGGATGCACACGCGCACTCGCTCGGCGAGCGGCGTCTGGGTGAGCAGGCCGCTGCACGCAGTAGCGACGCGGTCGAGGTCGAGTGGCTCGGTCTCCAGGCGTCGGTCGATGTCGCGCAGCAGGACGTAGCGGGCCCGTCGGTGCGTGGCCCGGTACTCCTCGACCATCGGGCCGACGAGTTCGAGCCACCGTTCGGCCAGGCCGTAGAGGTCGGGTTGGCGTGCGTCGGCTCCGGCCGCAGCGCCGGCGAGTGCCAACCAGCGGGCCGCCGCAGCTTCATGTCCAGCGGTGCGGGCGACGTCGGCCCAGGTGGAACAGGCCCAGCGCATCTGGTCGAGCGCCCGTTGCATCTTGCGGGGCAGCATCGACCGCTCTGCGATGCCGGCTCGTTCCAACGCTCGGGTCATGAAGCGCATCGCCCCGGCGTCCACGGCGACGGTCGGCGGGTCCGACCGCAACAGCCGTCGCAGCGCGGCGCCGATGTCGACGAGGTCGTCCACCACGTCGAGATCCGTGCCATCGAGCAGCAGCCAGCGGGGTGCGCCGTTGGCATTCGCCGACAGGGAGAAGAAGGCGAACGGTTCGTCCGACCGGACCAGGCACAGTCGGGTGCGAGTCGCCGGGGCGTCGCGGACCCGGTCGTACTGGCCGACCTCGACCAGTCCCGTTCCGTCATCGGCGACGAGCGCCCGCACCGGGTCGAGCGCGTCGCGGATGCCATCCCAGTCCTCACCCGCCTTCGCTTCGACCAACGCGATGTGTTCGCCGACGTCGGTCGGTTGGTCGGCGTCGCGATCGGTCGCTCGCCGCAGGGCCTCGGGGAGCACGACGTTCGCGCCGAGCAACGCGTTCGACTCGGCGGCTCGTTGCGCGAGGAGCTCGTTCGCTCGGGTGGCGAACGATGGACCGTCCTCGGGCCACCACACCTCGATCGCGTCGTGCGGACTGTCCATCCGATCGACGCGTCCCACCCGTTGTTCGGCCACTCGCAGCGTGGTCGGCAGATCGAGGTGCACCACGGCGCTGGCACCTTGGAGGTTGATGCCCTCGTTCATGGCGTCGGAGCAGAGTGCGACCGCTCGCGACTGCGACGTCCGAGCGAAGCGCCGGCTCACCTCCCGGCGGATCTGCGTCGCGCTGCCGGTCGCCACCAGGGGTCGGTGACCGTGCTCGCGAAGGATGCCGTCGACGACCGAGAGGGTGATGAGGTGATGGTCGAAGGAGAGGACGCGCTCGTGGTCGTCGAGGAGGTCGATGAGCACGCGCGCCTTCGCGGTCTCGCGGGCGGTCGACAACGTGCCGGCGGAATCGAGGATCTCGCGATAGCGCCGTTCCTCGTCGTCGCATCGCTGCGTCCATGCGTCGACGTCGGTGAGCCAGTCCGGCAGGTCGCAGTCGAGGTCGACCTGCGGCGGCCCCTGGTTGCGGAGCTCGCCGACACGGTCGATGATCCGTCCGGTGCCGAGCGTCTTGAACGATCGGTCCAGCTCGAAGGTGTCGACCGCGGCGTCAGTGCCAGCGAGGTGTTCGACCAGTGCGGCGCGGGACGAACGCATGGCGCCGAGCACGTGATGACGAGTGAGCCCGCCGCACGCCGTGAGCCGGAGATGGAGCCAGCGCTCGTCGGTGTACTCACGCCGCAATGACGCGGGAACGGCCACCACCCGCTCGAGCTGCGTGATGCCGACCAGGTCGTCGGCGATCGACCGGATGCGGGACGCAACTGCTTCGTCGTCGTCGGTCTCGCCGGTGTCGTACGTCTTCGACACGTGCACCGGGTAGCGACACACGCGGCTGCCGTCGGGGTGGAGGTAAGCGTCGGGCTCGCGGTCGACGAGTCCGTTCAGCGTGGCCTTGGTGCGGCGCACGGTGAAGCGTTGGATCTCGCGCTGGAGTTGTTCGAGGTCGTCGGCGCGCAGTTGGTCGTCGACGCTTCGCCGCCGTTCGAGCCGCTGCAGGATGGCGAGCGTCCGATCCTCGAAGTTGTCGGCGCCGAGCAGGCCGACGAGCTGCAGGAGATCGGACGCTCCCCGGTTGATCGGTGTGGCCGTGAACAACGCCACGTGGTCGGCCTGGCTGTCGCGAACCTGTTGGGTGCGGTTCGAGTCGCGATTGAGGAAGTTGTGGGCCTCGTCGACCGCCAGCACCTGAGCCCGGTGGACGACATCGCGTTCGATGCGATCGCCGTGAGCCGCGGCACGCGACAGCAGACCGTGGGACACGGTGTCGATGGACAAGCCGGTGGCGACCGACTCGGCCCGCCAGATCTCCTCGACGGCCGGCGGACACACGAGCACGGTGAGGTCGCGTCGCACCCGACCGGTACCCCACAGACGGTCGCGAATGGCGCGGATGAGGTGTGCCCCCATGCGGGTCTTGCCCGACCCCGTGGCGTCGGCGACGAGCACACTGCCCACGTTCTCGACGATCCACAACGCCTGGGCGATGCCGAGGCGCTGTGACGGCCACAGCCCGAAGCCATCGGCCGTGGTGTCGTGGTCGAGGTAGCGGGTGGCCCACTCGCCCTCGAGGAGTTCGGCGCAGGCCGCGGCGAGCGCTTCGTGCCACGTGACGACGCGCAACATGGCTTCGAGCAGGTCGCGCAGTTCGGCGGTCCAGTCGGTACCGATCTCCCACAGGTTCTCGGCCGCTCGGGTGAGTTCGTCGTGGCGGGCGCGGTCGGTCTCGCGTTCGAAGCGAGCGTTGAGTTCGACGTTGCCGGTCAGCCCGGCGCGGGTGAAGTTGGACGACCCCAGCGTCGAGGCGTCGTCGCCGACGAAGACCTTGGCGTGCAGAGACTCGGCGCCGGCGAACGCTCGCGCCGAGAGCCGACCCGCGTCGATGGCCTCGATGGCAGTGAGGACCGCGGCCGACAGTTCGATCGAGATGCCGCGTTCCTCGAGCCAGTAGCGACGGACGTCGTCGGTGAACGCCGCGTGGCTCGACGCGAACGAGTGTCGGTGCGAGGCGAACGGCTCGCTGCCGAGCAGGATGCGAACACTGCGGTCGGTGTCGTCGCGGTCGAGCGCGGTCCATTGGTCGACGAGATCGACGACCTCCCCGATCGACGCGAACCCGGCCACGACGAGCGGGTGACGACTGGACAACAGGTCGGGTCGCACCGACGCCCGCACAGTCTGGCCGGGTCGATTGTGGGGAAACCGGTTGGGGTCGGGCCAGGCGTCGGCGCCGGTCCGGTAGAGGGCGAGCGCGGACTCGTCGACAGAGAAGAGGTCGGCCTGGTCGTCGCCAGCACCGACCGAACGATCACGGCGCGCCACGCCGGCGAGGGTAGGTGGTCGTCAGCCTCGCTTGTACCGGCTGGCGAGGTACTCGTCGACCCAGTTCCTCGAACTCCGCCACTCTCCGTCGGCGCCCCGCATTGCTTGGAGCCGTCCGCGATTCGCCGCCGTTCGGAGCGCGGCGGCACCTACCTCGTCGGACTCGAGCGCAGCGAGCGGCACGAGACGCGCGGGCCCAGCAACCGCAGGTACAACGAACCGGTAGAGGTTGTCGAGGATGGAGCGCGCCAGAAGCTCACCGAGCGAACCACAGTCGCCAGCGTCCGCTCGTCGGAGCGCTCCGAGGTACTGGGAACGCTGGCGCTTGTAGATGATCGCCGGCGGATACCCGAGGCGGACCAAGATCAAGTTGAGTACGAGGCGGCCGGCGCGTCCGTTGCCGTCGAGGAACGGGTGGATTCGTTCGAAGCCGCTGTGGAGGTCTGCGAGTTGCTCGGCGAAGCCCTCCGAACGGGCCTCGAGCTCGTTTGCCTGCGAGATCCATGTGTCGACGGCCGGCGTGACAAGAGGCCAACTCGGGGGCGTCATGCCGCCGGGAAACGATTGGATGTCGTGCTCTCGAAAGGCGCCGGGGTGTTCGCGCTCCGTCGCCTGAGGGTGTGGCGCGACGTCCCAGACCGGCGTCATGGCCATCCTGTGGATCTGACGGAGCTCGGCCAAGGTGATTGCCTCGGCCCCATGGGTCATCTCTGGACGGATCGCCTGGTTGTAGACCCAGTCGGCGGCATCCGCGTAGCCCTTGACCTCCATGTATTCGGCGAGTTCCTTGTTGCCGACGGCGCGGCCCTGCTCGAGAAGCGCTTCGACCTGTTTGAGAACGAGCGTGTTGCCCTCGATCGCCGTGGAGTGGTGCGCCTCCTCGTACCAGAGGCCCCGCCAGATGTCCTGCGCCTCGACTGGGTGCGGCAAGCCCCCGAGTCGTTGGCAGAGCTCGGCGATCTGCACGTCGAGACGTTCGTAGACGACCTCGCGGCTCGGCCGTCCTCGGCGACTACTGCGAAAGTGTTCGCTCATAGACGGTCAAAGTGTACCGAACACTTTGCGAAAGTGTTCGGGATCTCGCCGTGGAAACGAACCGAACCACAGTTACAGCCATGTCATTTGGGCTGGACCTCGGTTTGGGCCTGGCAGCGCGTCCGTGGTCAGAAGGCGTCGATCGGGACGGTGACGCCCTTGGCGCGGGCGAGCCGACCGTCGGTGGTGACCAGCGTGGCGCTTAGCGCCTCGGCCAGCGCCAGGTAGGTGGCGTCGTACGCGGTGACGACCGAGCGGAGTGCCCACACACGATCGGACAACGGCTGGTGGGGATAGCGATCGATCGTGAGATCGAGAAAGTTCGCTCGTGCGGTCTCGACCTGTTTGCGGGTGAGGTCGCGGCGTGCCTCGAGCCGTCGGAACACGTGATGGACCTCGGTGTCGAGGAGGTGCGGCGCATGCCAGACCGCTTCGGCCCCGAGCCGAGCCGCCAGACGCTCGTTCGGTTCGCCGACCAACGCGTCGATCACGGCCGACGCATCGACGACGATCACCGAGCGGCTCGCGCCCGGTCGAGCAGCTCGGCGGTGGTGACCCGCTGGACGGACCAGTCACGGTGGGCGGCCCGCAAGAGGACCTCGGCGTTGTCTGACCGCCGGGTGACGCGCTCGAGTTCGTCGAGCACGTAGTCGGACAGCGACGTCCCGGCGGCCGCAGCCCGAGCCCGGAGCTCGGCATGGACGTCGTCGGGCACCTCACGCACCTGGATGGTCTTGGCCATGGGAGCGAGGGTACCAGCAGTCAAGGTGTGGCACATGTAGATTGGGTGTGGCAGGCCCGTGAGGATGGCGTCGCCGGCGGCGGGGTCACCGAGAGACGCACTCCTCGTGCTTCACGACGTGGAGGGCGACGTTCGTTCGTCGATTCTTGAGCTGGTCGGTGGTCGGGTGAAGAGTTGTCCCGCGCGGAACCCGTATGGTCTCGGTGTGCGGGCTCTACCGAGGCGGTAGCGATGAGTAACGACAAGGCCATAGTGACTCTGGAGAGTGACGAGGTCCGGCTGTTCGTCAGCGACGGTCTTCTGGCGGTGGCAGGCGCAGGAAGCGACGCCATTGTCGAGCGGTACGTCGAACGGCCTGAGGAGAATCGCATTGCAATGGGAGGCGTGGCCGGCGCAGCGGCGACGGCCATGGGTCTGGCATCGAGCGCCGCGGCGGATGGCACCAAGGTGTACCGGCTGACCGAAGCGGCCCAGAAGGCGATGGACCTCCACGGCTCCGTTCCCGCCGAAGGAGGCCGCGCGATCCGGGGTTGGGTGCAGGACAAGAAGTCGAAGAAGATGGCCAAGCAGCTGTCCTTCGAAGAGGTGCCGCTGTCGCCGGATCAGTTGATGAACGCGCAGATGGGCGCGGTCGGCTTGGCAATCCAGGTTGCGTTGGCAGACATCCAGAAGTCGATCGAGGAGCTCGACGCCAAGGTCGAAGAGATCCTCGATCGCCAGATCGCCAAGCAGGTCGGCGAAATCGCCGGGCTGCACCGTGCGGCGACCGCGCTGGCTCAGAGGCTTGCGGACGGCAAGGCGCTGACCGAGACGGATTGGCAGTCGGTCGCATCGGCCGGCGTGGCCATTCGTCAGAGCATCGACGAACTCCGGCACTACATCCATCGGCGCCTGTCGCACGACGGCGACCGCCAGGAGCGACTCGAGGCGATCGAGGATCTCGAGCCGACCCTTTGGCTCCTGTCTCAAGCATCACAGGCACTGCGTTCGTGGGAGCTGATCCGGGTCGAGCGTGTGCGGCTGCACGAGCCGGAGCATCTCGGCGAGGCCATCGAACACGCACGAGCGGAACTAACCGCTCAACACGAAGGCGACGAGAAGATCGTCACCCAACTGGCGACGGTGATCGAAGAAGCCGTCGATGTCTCAGCGCTTCATGGGCTGAACATCATCGGGATGCGACGGATGGCGAAGCGTGCGGACGCGGCGGAACACGCCCTTCAGGTCTTCGCCTCCTCCAGACGTAGTGGACAACTCGATCTCGAGGAGCGCGACCTACCGTCCCTCCGCGAGGGGTTCGAGGCGGTTCGCGACCACGCCGAATCCGTTTCGTCGTCGAGTGCAAGGTCAGTGCGCCGTGCGAAGGACTCTGCACTCGAAGCGGGAAAGGGGGCCTGGGGGCGGATCGGCCGATGGCGAGATGACAGCGACGAGCTGCCGGCGCTCGACAGCGGCGATGATGGCGAAGGGGCTGAGGGCGGGTAGTGCAGCGAGAGTCGGGGCTCTACGACGAGTTGATCACCGAGGCGTTGGCGGCGCAGCTGACCGAAGATGCGAAGACGGCCGCCGTCGCACCCCACCGGCTCGCTGACCACATCGCCCGCGTTCTTCATCGAGAGTTCCCCGGCCTCGACGTCGGCGATGCCCACCAACTCACCCGTCGAGTCCTCGAGCTCGCTGGCCGAACCGACGCCACGCCGCTCGACCCGCTGCGAGCGCTCCACGGCATCGGCACGACCAACAGCACCGGCCAACTGACTTTCCCGACGCGCCCCGACATCCCGCTCGGGCAGCACGACCTTCTCGTCAACGCCCGGGGTGAGCCGCAGCTCGCGAACGAGCTGAAGAAGGAGATCGCCTCGGCCGACCGGGTCGACCTCATCGTTGCCTTCGTCCGTTGGTACGGCGTACGCCTCATCATCGACGAACTCGAGGAAGCGCTCGACCGCAACGCTGAGGTTCGGCTCCTCACGACGACGTACACCGGCTCGACCGAACGCAAGGCGCTCGACCAGCTCGCCGATCTCGGTGTCGACATCCGGGTCTCCTACGACACCGCCGTCACCCGACTCCACGCCAAGGCGTGGCTGTTCCACCGCAACACCGGCTTCTCGACCGCCTACGTCGGTTCGTCCAACATCACCCGCTCGGCGATGCTCGACGGCCGGGAGTGGAACCTGCGGGTCTCGAAGGCAGCGTCGCCGGCGCTGTTCGACAAGGTCGACACGGCGTTCGAAGCCAACTGGGCGTCGGCGGACTTCGAGCCCTACGACCCCACCCGCGACGCCGATCGGCTCGACACTGCACTCGGCCGAGGTCGGGGCGATGACACGTCCACGATGCTCAGCGGGCTGACGCTCACGCCTTGGCCGTACCAAGAAGAGATCCTCGCCGCCTTCGGGGCGCTCCGACCCGAGCGCGAGTACTTCTCACATCGATCGGGGCCGTGGTGGCACGAGTCGGCGCAGACCGAGGTGCTGTTCATCACACTCCGCAAGACGGAGAAGGACTACAGCCCCGAGACGATGTACCGGGACTTTGCCATCAGTCCTGAGCTGTTCCACTGGGAGTCACAGCACAAGACGGCGATCGAGTCAGCGGCCGGCCAGCGCTACATCCACCAGCGAACGAACGGTGTACGAATCCTTCTAGCGGTGCGGGAAGCGAAGAAAGACCCGTGGGACGCGACGATGCCGTACGTCCTACTCGGCCCCGCCGACTACGTCATCCACGAAGGCGAACGCCCCATCGCCATCACCTGGCGGCTTCAGCGCCCGATCCCGGCCGAGGTGTTTGAGAGGTTCAAAGTGGCGGCCGCATAGAGGTCCAAGCCCCCTTGAGGCCAAGAGCGCCAGCTCAGACTCCGTGGGACTCGCCAGAAGGCCGATTGTCAGCGAACGCGCGTTGGAGAACCGAGGCGGCCTCTGCCTTGGTCCTGTTCGCTGCGTTCCGAGTGGGCTGCGGCAGACTCGGCAGTACCGGGACCCGGATGTTCATAGGGCCGACCTGGGAGTCCGCTTGTCGTCGAGCTATCGACCCGGGGTCACCGCCGGCGGCAGCTACGGTTCTCGGCGTGCCTGAGGATCCGGCCAACGAAGACCCTGAGTCCCGGACAGACTTCGACTTGCTCGAAGACGAGGTCGCCCCGTTTCACGTTGGCAACCGCACGAGATCGACGGCTCTTCTGGCGTGGTTCCTCGAGACTGTCTGGCGCCTCGAGCCTGAGGATGCCTCGGACTCAATCTGCGATGGTGGCGGCGACAAGGGGATCGACGCCATTCACGTTGACGAGGACGCACAGGAGATCACGGTCTTCCAGGCGAAGCGCCGGTCGGGAGACCATCAGACTCAGGGCGACAACGACCTGAAGAACC
>JAPKDO010000338.1 GCA_028822535.1 Acidimicrobiales bacterium | reverse complement strand
TCTGTGAGTCGATCTGACCGAGCAGCGGATTCACGAGGGCGGACAACACGTCAGCGACGACGAGGTTGATGCCGAGGTTGGCCAAGGTACCCAGGACGGTGTTCGAGTTTCCGCTGGCCGTCAACGAGAGCCCGGCGAGCCCGACGTTTCCGTTGCCCGTGGTCCTCGTGGTCGAGCCGAGTACGTCCGGCGGGACGGTGAACAGCTCGGCGTCTGTGGCGTTCGTCGATGAGGTCGATCCGGTGAGGGTGAACGAGCCGAGCGTGTTCCCGAGGAGAAACCCGATGCCGCCGCTGGTGCCGAACTCGATCGTGATGGTGAGAGCGATGTTGTAGAGGTCCGTGTTCGAATTGATGAGCAGGGTCTCGGCCAACGGGTCGGTGCAGCCGATGTCGGCGATCGTGTTGACGCCACCGGCGAGGGTGATGTCGGCGTCGACGGTGATCACCGCGTCGACCTGGCCGACGAGCCCGATGCTCGACAGGAGGCAGAGCGCGTTCGCGAGGGACGGGACGCAGCTGCCGACGTCCTGGCCGCCCACCACGGTGTCGAGCGACAGTTGCACCTGGCCGGTGTTGGCGCTGGTGCCCACGGGTCCGTACGCGTACTGCGGGCCCTGGATGACCTTGAGTGAACTGGTCGAACTGACCAGGGGGACGTTGGCCGAGACGTCGGGAAGGCTCAGGCCCGAGCAGTCGGCGAAGCCCGTGGGGTCGGGTGTGCACTGGGCGGCGAACGCGGTGCCGGTCAGCATGCCGAGCACGTTGAGATCTGCTGCCATGCCGGGTCCTTCGCCGCCGGTGTCGGCTTCGACGAACTGCCCGAGTTGTACGTCAATGTTCTGGATCTCGGCGGTGATGGAATTGCGCAACAGTGTGGCGTTGGCCGTGTCGCCGTCTCGCTCGAGGATGTCGGCGGTGGCGAGGACGACATCGTCGAACGCGACGTCGGTGTTCAGCACGTCGTTCGGTGTCAGGAGGCCGAGTTCGGCGCCCAGGTCGAAGACGTTGACCTCCGCGCCCGCAAGACCTTGATAGCTCAGGACATCGAGGCCGACGGGATTCCCGAGCAGCGGCGTCACGAGGGCGTTGAGCAGTCCGGCCTGCGTCGGATCGACGGTCGCACCGAACGAACCGACCTTGAATCCGGCGAGGGCATCGGAGCCGTACTGGGCCCGGGCCACGCGTTGCACGTCGCCGTTGCCAGGCCGGAAGAAGTAGTCGGTGGAGTCGCTGGCGGTGATCTGTGCCGTGTCGGGGATGTCGGCGCCGGCGTTCATCGCCGTGAAGTCGCCCGACGCGTTCGTGGTGCCCCACTGCAGCACGAGCTTGGATCGGTCGATCTCATTGCGGTCGGCCGATGCTTGGAGTGCGACCTCGGTCGCTTGGTTGTCGATGTCGCCGAGCGCGATCGCATCGATCGTGCGGCCGTTGGCGAGGCGGGCCATGTCGAGGGAGATGACGTCGGCTGCGGCCTGCATGTCGCGGCGGTCGTTGCGCTGGCGTCCGAGGTCCACGGCGATGGCCGTGATGATCAGGAGCACGGGCATCAACACCGCGATCAACGGGATGACGGCGCCTCGTGTACCTCGAGTCGACTGCGAGTGCATGGGCGACCTCATTCGTTCAGCCGTGCGACCGACTTGGCCGAGATCGTGTCGGGGAGAGCCGATCCGAGGATCGGCGGCTCGATGACGATCGGGAAGTTGGCGTAGTCGTAGGTCAGTTCGACGGTGACGCAGTCATCGAGTCCGTCGTCGTAGTACGCGACCGAGTTCGGATCAAGGACCGTGTCGATGCAGTTGTGGATGATGATCGAGCAGCCCATGCCGTCGACGCCACAGGTCTGATTGAAGGAATCGACAGCGTCGTTGGTCCCGTCGACGCCGGCGATGTAGCGGCTGTCGAACGTCTGCGCTGCCGGCGCCGCCGCCGGCGGCAGCTCGACGGCTGCGACCCTCGCTCCCACGGTCGCGGCGCGAGTCACGTCCTGCTTGAAGGACAGGAGGAGACCGAAGTTGATGATCCCGACGACCAGAAGCACGAGCAGTACAGCGATGAGGGAGAACTCCACCATTGCCGCGCCTCGGTCGTCGGCGGTCGGGCGGCTGCGTCGCGGAAGCAGTTGCATGGAGTTGTCACCCGTGATGGTCGACGTGGCAGGAGGGTGCCCGAGCAGTGGATTCGGGCGATGTGTCCAGTATCGGCAGAAAAGCGGGTCGAGGCGATCACCCGAACGGTTCATTTCGCTGTCCCCGATCTGACTAGTCCGTCGCCCGACACGTGTGCGCCCGCCGATCGTACGTCCCGGTCGCGTGTCCTGTCCCCGGCCGCGGCAGGAGGCCACGTAGGCTCCGTTCGTGTCCAGACGACAGGTCGAGCGTCGGCTCACCGAGGTCGGCCGCCGTATCCGAGAGCTCCGAGAGGAGCTCCAGGTCGCCGACGAGCAGTTGGCGCACCTCGCCGATGCCGCCGACGACGCCCGGCTCCGTTCGCTCGTGTCCGAGACGCCCGTGTCGGATCGCGAGCACCGCGAGGCCGCCCGTCACGCCGACGCGATGCGGAACCACCGGGCGAGCGTGGCGGAGGAGATCGCCCGACTCGAAGCGGCGCAGGACGAGTTGTTGGACCGTTTGACCGCCGAGACGCGCTGAACCGGCGGCCGATGACCGAACCTTCGCACCCACGTGATCGTTTCCCCGCCGGCCCGATGGCGTGGCAGCATCGGGACCCGTATTCGAGGACCGCCGACCAGCGGGGAAGGAGACCGCAATGGCCACGCGTGTGGTGATTGCCGAGGACGAAGCGATCATTCGTCTCGATCTCAAGGAGACGCTGGAGGAAGAGGGCTACGACGTCGTCGGCGAGACCGGCCGGGGCGACGAAGCGGTCGAACTGGTCAAGGACCTGGAGCCCGACCTCGCGATCCTCGACGTGCGCATGCCCGGGCTCGACGGGCTCGCCGCGGCCCGTGAGATCTCCACCACGAAGCAGTCTGCAGTCCTCATCCTCACGGCGTATTCCCAGCGCGATCTGATCGAACAGGCCCGCGACGCCGGTGCCTTGGCGTATCTGGTCAAGCCGTTCCAACGGTCCGAGCTCATCCCCGCTGTCGAGATCGCCCTCGGGCGCCATCGCGAGATGCGGGCGCTGCACGATCAGACACAGTCCCTCGAGGACCAACTCGAGACCCGCAAGCTCGTCGACCGGGCCAAGGGCATCCTCATGGACGAACACGGTCTGGCCGAGTCCGACGCGTTCGACTGGGTCCAGAAGCAGGCGATGAACAGCCGGGTCAAGGCCAAGGACATCGCCGAACAGGTCATCGAGGGCACCCTCCGTCCCGACGAGAGCTGATCCGGTGCCTGCGGCATCTGGAGGGAAGTCCGGCAAACGTCGATTTCTCCTGATCGACGGCAACTCGCTCACGTACCGGGCGTTCTTCGCACTCCCGACCGACCTCGCCACCGCATCGGGCCAGGTCACGAACGCCGTCTTCGGCTTCACGTCGATGCTCATCAACATGCTGCGCGATCACCCGAGCGACGGGGTCGTGGTGGCGTTCGACCGTCCCGAGCCGACGTTCCGCCACGAGCGGGTCGCCGACTACAAGGCCGGTCGGGCCGAGACCCCCGACATCCTCCGCCAGCAGATGGGCCTCGTGCGCGAGGTGATCGAGGTGCTCGGCATCACGATGGTCGACCAGGCCGGCGTCGAGGCCGACGACATCCTGGCGACGTTGGCGACCCAGGCCCGGGACAACGGCGACGACGTGATCGTCGTGACCGGCGACCGCGACGCCTACCAACTCGTCGAGGACCCGCACGTCAAGGTGCTCTACAACAAGCGGGGCGTGTCCGACTATGCGCTCTACGACGAGGACGGCATCGAGGAAAAGACCGGCGTCCGCCCCGACAAGTACGTGCTGTACGCCGCCATGCGGGGCGACAAGTCCGACAACCTGCCCGGCGTCCCCGGCGTGGGGGAGAAGACGGCG
>JAPKDO010000034.1 GCA_028822535.1 Acidimicrobiales bacterium | reverse complement strand
CGTTCCTCGAGTTCGACTCCGACCCCTACCCGGTCATCAACGACGCTGGCGAGATCGTCTGGATCCTCGACGCGTACACGACCTCGGCGCGCTATCCCTACGCCCAACGAGCCGACAACAGCGGTCTGCCGGGAGCGACCGGCCTCGACGGCGGTTTCAACTACGTCCGCAACTCGGTCAAGGCGGTGATCGACGCGTACGACGGCACGGTCGACTTCTACGTGATCGACCCGGATGATCCCGTCATCACCGCATGGCGCAGCGCGTTCCCCGAGCTCTTCACGGACTTCGACGAGATGCCCGCCGACCTCGTCGACAACCTGCGCTACCCGGAAGACCTCTTCCGGGTGCAGACGAACATGTGGGGCGACTACCACGTCACCAACGCCAGCACCTTCTACAACAACAACGATGCGTGGAACGTCGCACTCGATCCGGGCACCGCCGGTGCCGGGCCGGCGACGCAGACGACCAACGCCGCCGGGCAGCCCGTCGGACCCTCCGTCGGCGCCCGCATCGACCCGTACTACCTGCTGACGCAGTTGCCCGGCGAGGACAGCGCCGAGTTCGTCATGCTGCGTACCTTCGTGCCCGTCGGCGACGACCAGAACCAGCTGCTGACGGCGTTCATGGTCGCCCGCTCGGATCCTGGGCACTACGGGGAGCTCGTCAGCTACGAGATGCCTCGTCAGAACCGGCCGGACGGCCCTGCGATCGTGGCCGACGCCATGCAGTCGGACCCGGTCGTCTCCGAACAGCAGACGTTGCTCGGCACCGGTGAGTCGACCGTGAAGCTCGGCAACCTCATCCTCGTGCCCGTCGACAATGCGCTGGTGTACGTGCGCCCCTTCTACGTCGAGTCGGACCAGGTGCAGATCCCCGAGCTGAAGAAGGTCATCGCCTTCTACGAGTCCGACGTGGCGATCAGCGACACCTTGGCGGGCGCACTCGGTCAGCTCTTCGACGCCGAGAAGGTGCCGAACCTCGACGAGATCGTGGACGGGCCCGAACCCGAGCCGGGCGATCCGCAGGATCCGGCCGAACCCACGGACCCGGAGGAACCCGACGCGGACCTGGGTGTGAACGAGCGAGCCGCCCGACTGCTCGAGGATGCCGAGGCGCTGTTCCAGGAGTCGCGCGATGCGCTCGCCGAGGGCGACCTGGGGACGTACCAGTCGAAGAACGACGAGGCCGAGGCCAAGGTGAGCGAGGCGTTGTCCCTGCTGGCCCAGTCGACGACGACCACGACGACGGCACCGGAGGAGACGACGACGACCGTCGAACAGGAAGAGGCGCTGGGGATGTTCTCGCCGGTCGCCGAGCGTCTGGTGACCGAGGGGTAGTTCGAGACGTTCCCGGGCTACCAGCCGGTGTCGGCCGGCGTCGCGTGACGCAGGTCGATCTCGGCGGGGGCGCCGACGACGTCGGCGCGGACGGCGTCGATCCGGGCGGCGATGTTGATCTCGAGGCGTGACAGCTCCGCGGCCACCTTGGCGGTCTGGAGCCGGGCTTCGACCATGTCGTCGTAGCTGGGGCGGTCGATCTGGCCGAGCAGGGTCTCGGACATGGAGTCGACGCGATGCTCGAGTTGCACGATCGACGCGTGCAACTGGGCCGACTGGGTGGCCAGCATCTGGAGTGCACGCTCGGTCCGGACCAGCTCCGGGGACGCCGGCGGCACGGCGACGAGCGCGTGCTCGGGTTCGGGTTCGGGACGAGCGGGCTCCGCCGGTGGCGGAGCGGTGCGAGAACGGCGGAACCAACCCATGCGCGAAACCGTACGGATGGTGCGGCCGTCGATGGTGGATGTCGTTCATGCCACCCGTCGGTCCGGCCACGACGTCTCGGGCACACCGATCTCGTCGAGGACGAGGTCGATCCGGGCGGCCACGTCGAAGGGCAACTCGACGCGAGCCCGGGCGCGCACCTCGGCCAGCGGTACGCAACGGCCGAGCACGAACCGGGCGAACGCTCCGTCGTCGAGCCAGCGGGCATCGGCCCGTGACAGACCCGGGACCTCGTAGCTGCCCGTGACGACCATGCGGCGCAACCGATCCCAGGGGCATGCGCGGGCGAAGATCTCAGCCGTGGCCGCAAGCCCCATGCCCTCGTGGGGCGTTCGCTCCGATCGCCCGAGCACCCGTCGTGCCGGGTGGAGATCGGCGATCCGGGCCCAGTCCGGAGCGTCCCGGCCGGCGCTCAATGCGGCCGACAACCACTCGATCGCCCAGAACACGTCGGTGCCACAAGGCGCAGCCGGCGTGTCGAGGCCGAGTGCCAGCTTCAGCAGGTCGACCTGTTCGCCGGTGACCTCCTCATCGTCGCGGGCGCCGAGCCGGCGCCCCATCGCGTCATCGTCCACGTGCGTGCGGTGCGCGACCTCGCCGCTGCGGGAGACGAGCGTGACGACGGAGACCCGCGACCGCTCCGGGGCACCGGTGGCTCGGTCCGCGACCTCGTAGGCCCACCCTGTGGTCGCGACCCCGAGCGCGTACCAGTCATCGGGCGCCGCGAAACCGAGGAGCAGTGTCGACGGGTGGGCGCCCTGCAGCGGTCTGACACCGAGACGGATGTCGGCGTCGCCGGGTTCGACGAACAGCAGGCTCGGATCGACCTCGCCGGCCCGGAGCTGGTCGAGGATCTGGTGTGTGAGCAGGTGGAGCGATGCGTCGACGGCGGTCGGGCCGGGAGCGGGTGGGAGAGATCGGGACATGACGGTGCCTTCCGGTGCTGGCTGGCCGTCGCGGTCACGGCGAGTGGCGTCGGATCCCACGGCGTTGCCTGGGTCCGAGCCGGAAGGCGGATCGCTCCGCGAGAAGAGCAGGATCGCAGCCCGTGCATCGACGCGTCAAGGGTCTGTCGCGCGGGTCCCCTACCCTCGCTCGAATGCCTTCCCGCCGTCCGTCCCGCCGTTCCGCCGAGCGACCGGCGACGACTCACGCGCCCGTGTGGGGCCCCGACGAGGTCGGCCTGCCGCCGCTCGACGGGGTCGTGCCCGCGCTGGCCTCCTTCGATCGCATCGGGGACGCCTCGCCGCTCGACATCGAGCTGCGGGCGTCGGAGTTCCTCGGTCACCTCGGGGCCGGGGCACTCGCCGACCCCCAGCCGGGCGAGCCCGACCACGAAGAGCTCCTCAACGGCCTGGTCGAGGTCTGCCTCCACCATCTCGACGCGGAACCACCACGGGTGGTCGTCGACTTCTGCTGGGTGGTCGATGCGTTCGATCCGGGCTACGTGCAATGGCCGTTGCACGACCGGCTGCTGGCTGCCGATCTCCCCGGTTCGCCGGCGTGGTTGATGGCCGTGGGCGACGCGTCGATCACCGGCGCCTGGACCGTCGGGCACGAGACCGGCGACGGCTACGACGTCGTTGTCACGGCCCGGCATCCGGGTGCGGAGTCGGACCATGTCCTGGCCGTGTACGTCGATCGCACCCTCGGAGACCTGGCCAAGGATCTCTTGGTCCATTCCGACGCCGCCAAGTTCCTCGAACTCGCCGAGGAGGACACGGCCATGGTGGTCACGGAGATCTCGCCGTCGACCGCTGCGGCCACCATCGACGTAGCGCTCGACGCCACGTTCGAGGCCGGCGCGATCGTCCCGGTCTCCGACACGTTCGCGTCGCTGTTCTCGATCGTCGAGCACTACGTCGCGAAGTTGCCGACCGACGGACGACCACTCGCACGCCCTCCGGTGTCCACGCCCGAGGAACAGTCGTCGATGATCGATGCGTTTCTCGGAAGCGACGCTGGAGCGGTCCACGCGTCCGATCGCGACGCGTTGGCGGCGGCGGTGGCGTTCGTCGTCGACGAGGTCGGGGGAGAGGCCGACCGTTGGTCGCCGGTCGTCACGCACCTGGTGATGGCGGGGTGGCTCCCGCGCGCCGAACTCGAGGAGCCGAGCCTCGTCCGTTTCGGAGACCTGTTGCGCGACTTCGTGCCGTGGGTGCACCGGCTGCGCGGCTGGGACGACCGCTACGTCGCCGACACGCTGGCCATCATCGATGCCGTCGAGGGTGAGGTCGACGAGGCGCAGTCCGGCGGTCGCGTCGAGATCCTCGAACAGGCCGTGGTGGCGGGCGTCGACCTCGACGACGAGGCCGCACTCGACGCGTTCCTCGACGAGTACCTCGAGGACTCCTAGGAACCTGTCGAGGCCGGCGGCTCGTAGACGACGCCGAGGTCGCCGCAGAGCGCGGCGACCTGACGTTCGACGAAGACGTCGTCGATCGGTTCGTGCGTCATGAGATGACGCAGGAAGAACGGCCCGATGAACCGTTCGAGCGCTGCGGCGATGTCGGCGCCGGCGTCGACCTCACCCCGGTCGACCGACCGCTGGATCAGTTCGAGCGCGTCGCCCCGACGATCGGCATTGAAGCGTAGGAGCGCTCGCTCGAGGTCCTCGTCGTGCGCCGATGCTCCGACCAGCGACGGAAGCATCCGGCCCCATGCGTCCTCGGTCAGGCCCTTCGCGAGCATCGACCCCTTGTGGCGCAGGTCCTTCGTGAGCGTCCCGTGGTCGGGCGTGTGTTCGACCGAACACACCACAGCGAACCCCTGTGCCAACAGGTCGGCGCGGTCAGGCCAGTGGCGGTAGATGGTCGATCGTGCGACACCCGACTGCTCGGCGATGGCGTCGATCGTGATGCGCTCGAAGCCTTCTCGAGCGAGCAGTGTCGCCGTCGCATCGACGACGACGGACCGCGTGCGTTCGATGCGCGGATCGACGGCGCTGCCGGCGGGGGTCATGCGTCCAGTGTCGCAGCGACCGCCGGGGGCTCGGCGTCACCCGTCGGCTGCCGGTCCGGGTGCAGGAACCACACGATCAGGGCGGTCACGAACCCCACGCCGGCTCCCGTCAGGAACGTGGCCTGGAGGCCGTCGATGAACGCGTCGTTGGCAGTGGCGAGGAGTTGCGCAGCGGCCTCGGGTGGCGCGGCGTCCGCGGCGAAGACCGCTCCACCGATCGAATCGGAGACGAAGCCGCGGAACTGCTCCGGCACCATGCCCAGGACGGGCTCGATGCCGTTGCGATAACCCTGCGACAGGATCGAGCCCAGGAGCGCGATGCCGAGCGCGCCGCCCACCTCACGCGTCGTGTCGTTCATCGCCGAACCGACGCCCGCCTTGTCGTCGGGCAGCGACGACACGATGGCCTCGGTCGAGGCCGGCATGAAGGCTGCGAGCCCGGCCGCCATGAGGATGATCGCCAGCGCGATGACGACGTAGGGCGTCTCCGGCGTGAGTCGGGAGGCCACGAGGAAGCCGGTCGCCTGGACGGCGAGACCCCCGGCCACGACGGCGCGCCGGCCGATCCGCTCGCCCAGTGCAGGCGTGCGGGGCGACACGATGATCATCGTCGCGGCGAACGGGAGCGTGCGCACTGCGGCGCCGAGCGCGGAATGGCCGAGCACGAACTGGAGGTAGAGCGTCAGGACGAAGAACATCCCGAACATCACTGCGAACCCGACGGTGATGGTGAGCGAGCCGATGCTGAAGGCCCGGTTGCGGAAGAACCGTGGGTCGAGCATCGGGTCGTCTTGACGGAGTTCCCACCAGACGAAGGTGACGATGCCGATGACCGCGACGGCGAAGGCGCCGAGGACGGTCGTCGATGTCCAGCCCTTCTCCGGTCCTTCGATGATCCCGAACACGAGCGTGCCGAGTCCGACGATCGACAGTCCGGCACCCACCAGGTCGAGCTTGCGCTGTTGCAGGTCACGCGAGCTCGGGACCAGTCGGACGATCAGGACCATGGCCACCACCACGATGGGTACGTTCACGAAGAAGACCGATCCCCACCAGAACCGTTCGAGCAACAACCCCGACATCAGCGGCCCGATGGCGCCACCCGCACCGGCGAATCCGGCCCAGACGGCGATGGCCTGAGCCCGCTCGTGCGGCGGGTAGACGTTGGTGATGATGGACAGCGTCGCCGGCATGATCAGCGCCGCCCCGATGCCCATGCCGGCGCGGAGGGCGATCAGCGGCTCGGCGGCGTCCATGAACGAGGCGAAGACGGCGAACGTGCCGAAGATCGCCATGCCGACGAGTAGTGCCCCCTTGCGGCCGTAGCGGTCACCCAGCGCGCCGGCCGGGAGGAGGAGGCCGGCGAAGACGAGCGCGTACGAATCGAGGATCCAGAGTTGTTCGGTCTGGGTGGCCTCGAGCGCATTGACGATCGCGGGGATGGCGACGTTGAGCGACGACACGCTGGCGACGATGAGCACGAGGCTCAGGCACAGGACGCCGAGGATCGCCTTGCGTTGGGGGTGCCCCTCGGTGGGGTCGAACGAGATATCGGACATGGCGTTGCACAGTAGGACTCACTGTCCGAGTGTCGGACATCCTGTTGCAGAGACGTCCGTCACTCCAGCGGCAGGTCGATCGGCCGATGCGATCGAGGTTGGCGATCGTCGGCCCGGTTGCTACTGTCGTTGGTCCGCCGCGGGGTGGAGCAGTCTGGTAGCTCGTTGGGCTCATAACCCAAAGGTCGTTGGTTCAAATCCAACCCCCGCCACCATCGAAAACGCAGTCCGGCCCCACTCTCGGAGTGGGGCCTTCTGCTGTCCGGTGCGGTTCTCTCGCGTCCATCGCGCTGGCCTCAGTGCCACCTCCTGGGCCTGGCGAAGGCCGGTCTGGCGCACCTCGGGCGGATGGTTCAGCCAGCGCTGGCCGAGACCTGTTCGGCGTCCTTGCGCTGGTCGTAGACCTTTCGTGCGTCGTCGATGTGGGGGCGGTTCTCTTCGGCCCACTGGACGAGATCGATGACCGTCGCGGAGAGGCCGTGGCCGAGGTCGGTGAGGGTGTAGTCGACTCGTGGTGGAACGACAGGGTGGACGGTCCGGGTCACGAGGCCGTCTCGTTCGAGGCCCCGCAACGTGACCGTGAGCATGCGCTGGCTGATGCCGTCGATGGCGTTTCGCAGCTCGCCGAACCTCTGTGTTCCGTCACTGAGGAGATGGAGAACGAGGAGGGACCACTTGTCGCCGATCCGATTGAGCACATCACGAACGGGACAGTCATCGGGGGCGATGGGGTGTTCGGGGAGCGCGGTGGTCCGAGCCATGGTTCCTCCGGTGTGCCTGAGGCACCTTGAGATGCCTTCTTGCGACTTTCCTCATGGTGACTGAAGATGCGCCCACGCACAAGAAGTAACTGGCGAGACGGATGGTCACGTGGAAACGAAGCGCGGACACGCCACACCGATCGAGAGGAACGGTCCTTGTTCACCGCAACCGTGATCGTCACGAGTGGGCTGGCGCTGGTCGCCCTCGGTTCGGCCATCGGGAAACTGACCAGGCAACCAATGGTCGTCGACATGCTGACCGGCCTCGGCGTGCCGACCACCTGGCTGCCGCGCCTCGCCGCCGCCGAACTCGCGGGCGGAGTCGGGCTGGTGGTCGGCCTCGCCGTCGCCTGGATCGGGATTGCCGCCGCGGCCGGGCTGACCCTCTACTTCGTGGGAGCGGCGGCGACGCACATCCGGGCTCACGACAGCGCCATCGCGCCACCCGCGCTCCTCGCGGTCGTCGCGATCGCCGCCTTGGTCCTTCGGATTGCGAGCGCCTGATGCCCGGGTCATCGCAGGTCGAGGTCTTCAGCCAACTCCGCTCGTCTCACCAGCGCCTCGAGCAACTGGTGGACGCCATCGATTCAGGTGGACTCCACCAGCCATCGGCGTGTTCGCAGTGGTCGGTGGGCCAGGTCGTCGCCCATCTCGGCAGCGGCGCCGAGATCGCACTGGAAGCGCTCCGTGCAGGTCTCGCCGGTTCGACCGAGCCGGTCGCGGAGGAGACGATGCAACGGCTGTGGGCCGAGTACGACACCTTGGACGCCGTCCCTGCGGCCAGCCGGTCCATGACCGCCAACGCGACGCTGGTCGAGGCCTTCGAGAATCTGACCCCCGTGCAGTTGGCAGACGCGCGGGTCCCGTTCATGATGGGGCCCGTCCCGACCGCGACCTTCGCAGCGTTCCGGTTGTCCGAACACGCCGTCCACACCTGGGATGTCGACGTGACCCGGGACGGAGACGCTGAACTCGACGTTGCGTCGGCGGCCGTCATCTTGGAAAACGTGGTCACCCCGCTGATCGGCCGTCTCGGTCGTCCGTCGGGCCCGGCCGCTGACCTCGACGTGCGGCTCACCGATCGGGGAACGACGATGCGGCTCGAACTCGGCGATCCCGTCACCATCCGCGAGGACGCGTCCACGACCGCCGCGGACGGATCCTTGGTGATCTCCACTCCCGGGTTCGTGCGGCTCGTGTACGGGCGGCTCGACTCGCAACGCACCCCGGACGACGTCTCCGTGACCGGTACGGTCTCACTCGACGGACTACGAGAGACCTTTCCCGGATTCTGAGGCGAAGGCGATGAGCCCCCAACCCGAGCGGCGACCACGATTGCCGGCGGTGTTCATCCCCCACGGTGGGGGACCGTGCTTCTTCATGGACTGGACCATCGGCCCAGCCGACACGTGGGATCGACTCGCCGAGTTCCTCCGGTCCTTCGATCACCTCGTCGGGTCGCGGCCCGAAGCGATCATCGTGGTGTCAGGACACCACGAGGGAGACGTCGTCGAGATCACCTCGAGCTCATCGCCGCCGATGTTGTTCGACTACTACGGCTTTCCCGACCACACCTACGAACTGTCCTACCCCGCGCCAGGGTCACCCGCCCTCGCCGGGCGAGTCGGTGAACTCCTCGCCGCTGCCCGCATCGACCATCGTCTCGATCCCGATCGAGGCTTCGACCATGGCGTGTTCGTACCGTTCCTGTTGATGTACCCCGACGCCGACATTCCCGTCGTTCAGGTCTCGATGCGATCGGATCTCGACCCAGGTTTCCATCTCGGACTGGGCGAAGCGCTGGCCCCATTGCGCGACGAAGGCGTCCTCATCGTCGGCAGTGGCCTCAGCTATCACAACATGTCCGCGTTCATGACGGCCCAAGCCGCCCGAGACTCTCGCATCTTCGATGACTGGCTCGACGCCGCATGCACATCGCAACCCGCGACCCGACAGTCGAAGCTCGGCAACTGGGGCCGGGCGCCCGCGGCTCGCGCTGCCCATCCCCGAGAAGAGCATCTGATGCCCCTCATGGTCGTGGCCGGCGCGGCCGGTGACGACGTGGGACGGACCGTGTTTCGCGACACCGCCATGGGAGCCACGATCTCGGGCTACGCGTTCGGCAGCCCTGTCGCGACCACGGCGCAGTAGCCACGGCGATCAGGGCCCACCCTCGACCTCGTCGACGCTCGATCCGGCGAGCCACCGGCGGTCCTCGGTCCGGGCGCGAGCGGCCTGTCTTCGACTCTCCTGAACACCCCCCCATCGAAACCCCGCCCGGCCCCACTCGCGGTGTGGGGCCTTCTGCTGCCCGGGCGGTCTCCGTCGGACGGGCAGCAGACGCGACACTGGGCGGATGACCGGCGCCGACGAATCAGCCGAACAGGGTCGTGGGGTCCCACGTGGCCTCGTCGTGGGGTCCGAGATCGTGGTGCGCGTCGGCATCGTTGCCGTCGGCATCCTGGCCGTGATCTGGGTTCTCTTGGAGTTGCGGGTCGTGACCGTGCCCCTGTTCGTGGCGCTCCTGGCCACGACGGTGTTGCAGGTGCCGAGGCGGGCACTCCAACGACGCGGTTGGCCGCCGCTCGTCGCCACCTGGGTCGTGCTGCTGGGCGCAGTGGCGGTGGTCGCCGGGGCGGTCGCCGCACTGGTCCCAGCCTTCCTCGCGCAGACCGACGAGCTCGGCCAGCGGGTCGACGAGGGCATCGCGGAGATCGAGGAGTGGCTCGAGACCGGTCCGCTGGGGATCGAGGACCCGGACCTGCGTGCCGCGCTGGACGGGGCGGTGGACCGCGTGCTCGATTCCGGTCCGGGCGTCCTCGTCGACGGGGTCACCATCGCCGCCGAGGTCCTCGCCGGGGCCCTCCTCGCCGTCGTCATGACGTTCTTCTTCGTCAAGGACGGTCCGCGCATCACCGAGTGGGTGACGGAGCAGCTCCCCGCCCGGCGGCGCGACGATGCCCGTCGTGCCGGCGTCGCCGCGTGGGGCGCCTTGTCCGCCTACGTGCGCGGGACCGTCGTCGTGGGCGTGGTGAACGGGACCGTCATCGGGATCGGGCTGGCGCTGCTCGGCGTGCCCTTGGCGCTCCCGCTCGCGGTGATCACCGCGGTGTCCGCATTCTTCCCGCTGATCGGTGCGGTGGTGGCCGGGGGGCTTGCGGCGTTGGTCGCGCTCGTCACCGGGAGTGTCGTCGAAGCGCTCATCGTGGTGGCCCTGACGGTCGTGGTCCAACAGATCGAGGGCGACGTGCTCAGCCCGGTCGTCATGGGCAAGGCGCTCCAACTCCACCCATTGGTGATCCTCGTCGCATTGACGATCGGCGCCGTCACCGCAGGAATACTCGGCGCCTTCCTGGCCGTGCCACTCACCGGAGTCGCCGTCGCCACCGCCGGAGCGCTGCGAGGCGACTCGTCGAAGCGTGCAGCAGAGACCGGTGGCACGTGACGAAGTGCGGGTCGCAGCGAGAACAGTCATCGTATGAAGAGCATCTCGCGGTATTTCGGAAGCGGCCAATGTGCGTCCGCGACGAGCGTCTCGAGCGTGTCAGCGTGCGTCCGGACGGCATCCATTCCGTCACGCAGTGTCTCCGCGCAATGCTGCATGTGCTTCTCGACCGATTCGTCGAAGTCCTCGACGGCGAGTGCCGACTCGAGTGCGTCGACCGCGCTCATCAGCGCGGTCGCTGCCGTCCCGATGGCGGCCGCCGGGCTCGGGTCGATCTCGATCCCCAGCGAACCGGCGGACGCGACCGTCGTCGTTAGCTCCGCGAGATACTTCATCGCCGCCGGATAGATCATCGTCCTCGCCAACTCGACCACGAGATCTGCTTCGACACCGATGGAGAGGATGTACTGCTCCGAGTAGACCTCGTAACGACTCTCGAGCTCAGCTTCGCTCAAGACACCGGTCCGCTCGAAGAGGCCCTTCACCTCGTCGGTGACCAGTTCGGGAAGTGCATCGGCAGTGGTCGGGATGTTCCGCAGTCCCCGCTCGGCGACGGCATCGGCGTGCCAGTCCGACGAGTAGCCATCGCCGCCGAAGACCACGTTGCCGTGCATCTCCATGAGCTCCTGGAGGACGGTCGCCACGGCGACCGGCTTGTCGAGCCCCCGGGCGAAGGCCGCCTCGAGCTCGTCGGCGATCCACGCGAGTGAGTCGGCGAGGATGGTGTTCATCGCGATGAGCGGCCCGGAGACCGACTGTCCCGAACCGACGGCCCGGAACTCGAAGCGGTTCCCCGTGAACGCGAACGGCGACGTCCGGTTCCGGTCACCCGGATCACGGCTGAACGGAAGGATCTGCGCGAGGCCGAGATCCATCGTCCCGCCGTCGGCGAGGTCGGAGGCGATGCCGGAGCGGATGCTCTCGAACACCGCTTCGAGTTGCTCGCCGAGGTACACAGACAGAATCGCCGGGGGCGCCTCGTTGGCGCCGAGCCGATGGTCGTTGCCCGCCGACGCGATGACCGCTCGCAACAACGGACCGTAGAGGTGGACGCCGCGGATCACCGCTCCGCAGAAGAGGAGGAAGTTGAGGTTCTCCGCCGGGGTGTGCCCCGGGTCGAGCAGGTTCCCCTGTGTCGAGTTCCCGACCGACCAGTTCACGTGCTTGCCGGAACCGTTGAGCCCGGCGAAGGGCTTCTCGTGGAGGAGGCACATGAAGCCGTGGGCCTTGGCCGTCGACGTCATGATCGTCATCATCAGCTGCTGATGGTCGGCGGCGACGTTGGCGGCCTCGAAGTAGGGCGCGATCTCGAACTGTCCCGGGGCGACCTCGTTGTGGTGGGTCTTGGCAGGGATGCCGAGCCGGTACATCTGGTCCTCGAAGTCCTGCATGAAGACCTGGACCCGCTCGGGGATGGCGCCGAAGTAGTGGTCGTCGAACTCCTGCCCCTTGGGCGACGGCGCACCGAACAGTGTCCGTCCGGCCAACAGCAGGTCGGGACGGGCGTTGGCGAAGTGCGCGTCGACGAGGAAGTACTCCTGCTCGGCGCCACAGCTGGAGTTCAGGGTGGCGACCTCGGTCTCGCCCATGAGTTCGAGCACGCGTTTGGCGGCGGAGTCCATCGCCGAGTTGGAGCGGAGCAGCGGGATCTTCTTGTCGAGCGACTCTCCGGTCCACGACATGAAGACGCTGGGGATCATGAGCGTTGCCCCGTTGGCTCGACGCATCACGTAGGCCGGGCTCGTCGGATCCCACGCGGTGTACCCGCGAGCGGCGTTCGTCGTCCGGAGGCTGCCGTTGGGGAAGGAGGACCCGTCCGGTTCCCCCTTGATGAGGATGGATCCGGTGAACTCCGTGATCGCCCGTCCGTCGCCGTTCGTGACGATGAAACCGTCGTGCTTCTCCGCCGTGATGTTGGTGAGCGGGTAGAAGACGTGCGAGAAGAACTTGGCTCCCTTCGAGAGCGCCCAGTCCTTCATCGCCGCAGCCACGACGTCGGCGGTCGTGGGATCCAACGGCGCGCCGGTCTGCACCGCTGCCTTCATCTCCTTGAACGCTGATTTCGACAGGGATTCCTCCATCGTGGTGACGTCGAAGACGTCGCTCGCCCAGATCTCGTTCAACGCTTCGGGCATCGTCGTGTCGAACGGTTCGCGATCGACGATCGCAGTGGTGGCCGTCGTTCGGAGTTCGTTGGCACTCATGTCTGGACCTCGATCGTGGAGAGTCTTCTGCGGCCACGGTCGTGGCTTCGGATGCCGAACGTACGAGGGTCCCTCCTCCTCCTCAATGGCGGGAACGAAGTGTTCGCGCACTCGAAACACGCCCGACGCAGACCGGCGGTGAACCTGTGCGTGAACGGATACTGACGCCTTCCGGCGTCGCGGAGGATCGATGCTGCTCACCCCACACGAACAAGAACGTCTGCTCTTGTCGGGCGCTGCGGACGTGGCGCGCCGGCGCCGTGCCCGAGGATTGGTGCTCAACCATCCCGAGGCAGTCGCGCTGTTGACCGACTGGGTGCTCGAGGCCGCTCGCGACGGCCAGACGGTGTCGTGGATCATGTCCGCCGGTCGAGCAGTGCTCGACACCTCGGATGTGATGGAGGGCGTCGAGACGTTGATCGACGAACTGCAGGCCGAGGCGACGTTCCCCGACGGCACGAAGCTCGTGACGTTGCATCAGCCGATCCAGCCTGCGCCAACGCCGTCGGGCGCCGCACCGGAGCACACCGAACGTCGGCTGGTCCCGGGCGAGGTCCTCCTCGGCGATGGCGACGTGTCGATCCACGAAGGTCGCACGCTCCGGTTGCTGCGCGTCGCGAACGTCGGCGACCGCCCGGTCCAGGTCGGCTCGCACTTCCACTTCGCCGAGGCGAACGACGCCCTCCGATTCGATCGAGACGAGGCGGTCGGGATGCGACTCGCCGTCCCCGCTGGAACGAGCGTGCGGTTCGAGCCTGGGATCTCGATGGACGTGGAGCTCGTCGCGTTCGCCGGTGCCCGGGTGACCGCCGGCTTCCGGGGGCTCCACTCCGGGGGTGTGTCGTGACCGGGTCCACGCTCAGTCGGGAGCGATACGCCGCGCTGTACGGCCCCACGGTGGGCGACCGTATCCGCCTGGCGGACACCGACCTCCTGATCGAGATCGAACAGGACCTCGCCGGCGGGCCGGGTCTCGCGGGCGACGAGGCGGTCTTCGGCGGCGGCAAAGTCATCCGGGAGTCGATGGGTCAGTCGTTGCGCACGGCAGCGGACGGAGCCCCCGACCTGGTCATCACCGGCGCGGTGGTGCTCGACCACTGGGGGATCATCAAGGCCGACGTGGGCGTCAAGGACGGGCGGATCGTCGCGCTCGGAAAGGCGGGGAATCCCGACACGATGGACGGAGTCCACCCGGACCTGGTCATCGGTCCGTCGACCGAGGTGCTCGCCGGCAACGGGAGGATCCTCACCGCCGGTGCGATCGACTGCCACGTGCACCTCGTCTGTCCGCAGATCCTCGACACGGCGCTGGCCACGGGTATCACGACGATCATCGGCGGCGGCACCGGACCGGCCGAGGGGACCAAGGCGACGACGGTCACGGCGGCGCCGTTCCATCTGGCGTCGATGCTCACCTCGATGGACGGGTGGCCGATCAACGTGGCGCTGTTGGGCAAAGGCAACACGGTGTCGACCGATGCCATGTGGGAGCAGCTGCGCGCGGGCGCCAGCGGATTCAAGCTGCACGAGGACTGGGGGTCGACCCCGGCGGCAATCGATGCCTGCCTCGGCGTGGCCGAGGCTGCCGGCGTCCAGGCGTCGCTCCACACCGACACCCTCAACGAAGCGGGCTTCGTCGAGACCACCCTCGCCGCGATCGCCGGCCGCTCGATCCACTCGTACCACACCGAGGGTGCCGGCGGAGGCCACGCGCCCGACATCATCACGGTCGCCGGCGAGCCGAACGTGTTGCCGAGTTCGACCAACCCGACTCGCCCGCACACCGTGAACACGGCGGACGAACACCTCGACATGTTGATCGTGTGTCATCACCTCAACCCGTCGGTGCCCGAGGATCTCGCGTTCGCCGAGAGTCGTATCCGCCCGTCGACCATCGCCGCAGAAGACGTGCTGCACGACCTCGGCGCGATCTCGATGATCGGCTCGGACTCACAGGCCATGGGACGCGTGGGCGAGGTGGTCATCCGCACCTGGCAGACCGCGCACACCATGAAGCGCCGGCGTGGCTCGTTGCCCGGAGACGGCCGAGCCGACAACGAACGGGCGAAGCGCTACGTCGCGAAGTACACGATCTGTCCGGCCGTCGCCCACGGCATGAGCAGCGAGATCGGCTCCGTCGAGCCGGGCAAGCTCGCCGACCTCGTGCTCTACGAGCCGAAGTTCTTCGGCGTGCGCCCCCACGTCGTGGTCAAGGGTGGTGTCATCGCCTGGGGGGCGATGGGCGATGCCAACGCCTCGATCCCGACCCCGCAGCCCGTCCTCCCTCGGCCGATGTTCGGGGCGTTCGGCCGAACCGCAGGGCACACGTCCGTCGCCTTCGTCTCGCCGGCAGCGATCGACGCGGATCTCGCCGAGTCGCTCGAACTGTCGCATCGGATGGTCCCCGTGGAGGACTGCCGAGGCGTGGGCAAGACCGACATGGTCAACAACGACGCGCTCCCGCACATCGCGGTCGATCCGGACACATTCCTGGTGACGGTCGACGGGGAGACCATCGAGCAGGACCCGGCGCAGGAACTCCCCATGGCCCAGCGCTACTTCTTGTTCTGACCGGACGTCATTGTGTCGCTCGCCGCACTCCTCCTCCTGGCCGACGGTCGACTTCCCGACGGCACGCATGCCCACAGCCATGGGCTCGAACACGCCGTGGAACGGGGTCGGGTCCACGATGCCGGTTCGCTCGCCGACTATGTGACCTGCCGGTTGTGGACGTCGGGCCGGACCGACGCCGCGGCTGCCCGCCTCGCCGCCGCTGGGGTCGATCCCGATGGGATCGATGACGCGTGGTGCGTTCGGACTCCGAGCGCGGTCGCTCGGTCCACGGCGCGTTCGCTCGGGCGTTCGCTGGTCCGTACCGCTTCGCATCTGGTTCCCGAACAGCCGATCGCTCGCTCGGACGGGAGGCCGCCGGTCCAGCCGGTGGCGTTCGGCTTGCTGGCGACCGCGATCGGCTGTGATCCCCCGGAGACGGCGCTGGCAACCGTTCACGGTATGGCGGGAACGCTCGCCGCAGCCGGACTACGTCTGCTCTCCCTCGACCCCTTCGACGTCACCGGGCTCCTTCACGACCTGCGCCCCGACGTCGATGCCGTCGCCGCGTCCACGGCCGATCTCGGCGGGTTCGACGACCTACCGCACGCGTCCACCCCGTTCGCCGAGGTCGACCTCGAGCGTCAGGCGGGGATGCCGAACCGACTCTTCCGCAGCTGAGACCACCCACCGACGAGAGCGCCGAGATGCACCGACACGATGATCCACACTCCCATCACGAGACCGCCGACGGTCCCGCTCGCGCTCGGGGCGACGGCGCGTTCCGGGTCGGTATCGGTGGTCCCGTGGGAACGGGGAAGACCGCCCTCGTCGCCGCCCTGTGTGCGGTGATGTCGGACGACGTGCGTATCGGCGTCGTGACGAACGACATCTACACCACGGAGGACGCCGACACGCTCAAGCGTCGGGGGGTCCTCGACGCGAGCCGCATCGTCGCCGTCGAGACCGGCTGTTGTCCCCACACCGCCATCCGGGAGGACATCACCGCGAACCTCGACGCCATCGAGGATCTCGAGGAGCGGGAGGGGCCGCTCGACCTGGTCCTGGTCGAGAGCGGTGGCGACAACCTCACGCTCACGTTCTCGACGGGTCTGGTCGACGTGCAGTTGTTCGTGCTCGACGTCGCCGGCGGCGACAAGGTGCCCCGCAAGGGAGGGCCAGGTGTGACTCGGTCCGACCTGTTGGTCATCAACAAGATCGACATCGCCCACCTCGTCCACGCCGACCTCGGCGTGATGGAACGGGACGCGGCGATGCAACGCGGTGACCGCCCGACGGTGTTCGTGTCGCTCAACGAAGCCGAGGGGGCCGAGCCCGTGGCATCGTGGATCCGCTCGCAGATGGCGCGCTCGACCGCCGCCGCCACGAGTTGAGCGGCAGCTGGACCGACACGGAGGTGTCAGTCCGACTCTCTCGCGGCGCCGGCGGCGCGACCCGGGTCGAGGGCGTCTTGTGTTCGGCTCCGGTCTGGACGCGGTGGGACGGCGACACGCTGTGGCTCATCGGTTCGGGCGCCTCGCCGGTCGGAGAGGACCACATCCGGGTGCGGGTCGACGTCGGACCCGGCGTCGCCGCCTCCGTGCGGTCGGTGGCGGCGACGATGGTGTACGCGGCTCGGGGCGTGGGGACCCGTTGGGACACCGAGATCCACGTCGCCGACGACGCCCACCTCGACTGGCGGCCGGAACCGGTGATTCTCACCGGACGCTCCCGGCATCGCGCCACGACCCGGATCCATGCCGGGACGGGGTCGACCGTGACGCTCGACGAGGTGGTGGTGCTTGGTCGGGTGGACGAGCCGACTGGTGCGTTGTGTTCGACCCTCGACGTCCGCGTCGCCGACACGCCGGTACTGCTCACCTCGCTCGACACCACGCTCCCCGGGTGGTCGGGGCCGGCCGGCACCGCCGGGGCGTCCGTCGTGGCCAACCGTCTCCACTCATCGCCGGACGGCCCACGGACGGGGCAGGTCGAGGTGGGCGGCGCCACGTTGCTCGAGCCGGCCCCGACCTGTCGCGTCGCGGTGGCGGCGGCCCACGATGTGCCGGCGGCTCGCCACGCCGTGGAGACGTTGCTTCCCTCACCGGGCACCCGTCCAGCGGTTCACGAGGAGGAAACGAATGAGCAATTCGACCGAAACCGCACCCCCTTAGCTTCCTGCACTCCGGGCGGGCTCCCGCCGGATTCAGACGATCACGTCGACCGACGTGGAGAGGAAGTGCACTGATGGGTCTCGGCAGGAAACCCCGCTGGACGGTTGCGGTACTCGCCGCCATGGCACTCGCAGCCGGCGCATGCGGGGGAGACGACGACTCTGCCGCCGACGACGGGTCCGAGGAGGCATCGGGAACGTGCGTCGACGGCGACACCGTCGAACTCGGCTTCCTGAACTCGACATCGGGAGTCATGGCGATCAGTGAACAGACGGTGCGTGACTCGCTGATGCTCGCCACCGAGGAGATCAACGCCGACGGCGGGATCCTGGGCAAGCAGATCGAGTTCATCGAGGAGGACGGTCAGAGCGAACCGACCGTGTTCGCGGAGAAGATCAACAAGCTCCTCACCGAGGACGAGGTCGCCGCCGTGTTCGGCGGTTGGACGTCGGCGTCTCGCAAGGCGATGCTGCCGGTGGTCGAAGGGGCCAACGGGCTCTTGTTCTACCCGGTGCAGTACGAGGGGCTCGAGGCCTCCGAGAACATCTATTACACGGGTGCGACGACCAATCAGCAGATCATCCCGGCGATGGACTTCCTCGCCTCGGAGGGTGTCGAGACGTTGTTCCTCGCCGGTTCCGACTACGTGTTCCCCCGCACGGCGAACAAGATCATCAAGCAGTACGCGGCGGAACTCGGCATCGAGATCGTCGGTGAGGAGTACGTGCCGCTCGACAGTGACGACTGGACGACCCAGGTCGCCAAGATCGCTGCGGCGAGCCCGGACTTCGTGTTCAACACGATCAATGGTTCGTCCAACGTCGGGTTCATCAAGGCCTACTACGAGGCCGGGCTCGGTCCGGACAACTCGCCGATCATCTCGGTCTCGATCGCCGAGGAGGAAGCGCCCGCCATGGGCGAGGACGTCACCGGTCAGTACGCGGCCTGGAACTACTTCCAGAGCATCGAGAGCCCGGCCAACGCCGCCTTCATCGAGGCTTTCCAGGGCAAGTACGGAACCGACCGTCCGACCTCCGACCCGATGGAGGCTGCGTACAACTCGCTGTATCTCTACAAGGGAATGGTCGAGAAGGCGGAGTCGTTCTGCGTCGACGCCGTCAACGCTGCATCGGACGCGGTGAGCTTCGATGCCCCCGAGGGCACGATCACCGTCGACGGCGACAACCACCACATCTCCAAGATCGGCCTCATCGGGCAGATCAACGCCGACAACCAGTTCGATGTGGTGTGGAGTTCCGAGGAGCCGATCGAGCCGGATCCGTTCCTCGAGGGTTACGACTGGTGGGACCCGAGCGCCTCGTGACGCCGGTCGGGCTCGCGCAGCCCGTCACCTCCCGACCGTGAGCGGTGCGCCGTGCGT
>JAPKDO010000337.1 GCA_028822535.1 Acidimicrobiales bacterium | reverse complement strand
TCGAAGACGCCCGACTCCCACTCCTGGAGTTGGAGATCTCGTGATCCTGGCGCACGGGGTCGGCAGCCGAGCCGACCTCCCGCTCCCGGTCTGGCTGTTCGCCTATTCGGCCGCGTTCGCGTTGTTGATCAGCTTCGTCGCGCTGCGCATCCTGTGGCCGCGTCCCCGGCTGGCCGCGGCGGCGGCCGGTCGGGTGGCGCCCCGCTGGCTGGACGGTGCGGCGATGGTGGCGACCGTGGTTGCCCAGGTCGCGATGCTGGCGCTGTTCGTGACGACGCTCGCGTCGGCCTGGTTCGGCGTCGATTCCGTGGCGGCCAACCTCGCGCCCACCGCGTTCTACGTGGTCTTCTGGGTCGGCCTGCAGGTGGTTTCCGCCGCGTTCGGTGACGTATGGCGCCGGGTCAACCCGTTGTGGCTCATCGCTGCCGGCTTCGACCGGATCGCGGGCCGGGACCCGAACGCGTCCAACGCGACGGGTCTGTGGGCGAGTCACTGGCCGGCGGCGGTCGGCCTCGGCGCGTTCCTCTGGCTCGAGCTCGCCTACTTCGAGCCGGGCTCGACCGTTGCTGTCGGGGTGTTTCTCGGGCTGTACTCGCTCGCCATGCTCGTGGGCGCACTGCGGTTCGGGGCCGGCTGGGTCCGGACCGGTGACGGCTTCGCCGTCCTCTTCTCGCTGCTGGCTGCGCTCTCGCCGTTCCGGCGGGGCGACGGCGGCCGTCTCCGCCTCCGTTGGCCGGGGAGCGGGCTGTCGGACGTCGATCCGCGACCCGGCACCCTCGGGGTGATCCTGCTCCTGTTGGGGGCGACGACGTTCGACGGGTTGTCACGCACGCAGTTCTGGAGCGACGTCGTCCGGACCCGACGCGACTGGGATCTGACCATGGTCAACACCGTGGGCATCGCCCTCGTCGTCGGGACCGTCGCCGTGCTGTTCCTGATCGCCAGCCGGTTCGTGGGGATCCTGGCGAAGGACGACCAGGGTACGGTCGAGCAGGGGTGGCGGTGGGCACCGTCACTCATCCCGATCGTGCTCGCCTATGCGATCGCCCACTACTTCTCGCTGCTGGTGTTCGAGGGGCAGGCGTTCCTCGCGTTGCTCTCCGACCCGCTGGGGGAGGGCTGGGACCTCTTCGGGACCGCTGACCAGATCATCGACTACTCCGTGGTGTCGCCGAACGCCATCGCGTACGTGCAGGTGGCGGCGATCGTGATCGGCCACGTGGCCGGCGTCATCGCCGCCCACGACCGGTCCGTCGAGTTGTACCCGGAGAAGGTCGCCGTCAAGAGCCAGTACCCGATGCTGGGCGTGATGATCGCCTACACCGTCGGCGGCCTGTTGCTCCTGCTGAACGCCTGACCCACCGGATCTTGCGTCAATGGTGGCGACCCCTCGACGCCGATTGACGCAAGATCCAGTGTGGGGTCAGTTCTTGAGGTCTTCGAAGACCTTCTGCCAGCGCTCGCGGTCGCCTTCGTAGGGGGCATAGAAGCTGATGCGCGAGATGACGTCGCCGTAGCGGGCCTTGAGTTCGGGGGCGATGGTCTCGGGCTCGCCGACGACGGCGAAGGTGTTGAGGATCTCGTCGTCGATGAGGCCGCCCATCTCCTGCCACTTGCCGTCCTTCGACATGCGGTTGAGGTCGGTCTGGAGCTCACCCCAACCGTGCAGGTCGAGGACCGGCTTGTAGGCCGGGGTGGAGCCGTAGAACGCGATCTGTTGGCGGGTGCCGGCCTTGGCCTTCTCGAGCTGTTCCTCGGTGTTGCCGGTGACCACGAAGCTGGGGCCACAGACCTCGAAGCCCTCCATGGTCTTGCCCGACTTCTCGCGTCCGGCGGCGAGGGCGGGGATGGTGACCTCGCGTAGGTACTTCTCGGTGGTGAAGCCGTGGCAGAAGAATCCGTCGCAGACCTCGCCGGCGACCTCGGTCATCAGCGGGCCGACGCCGGCGAGGAAGACACGCGGGATGCCGAACTCGTGGGAGCCGGGGTCGAAGAACGGCGTCATCAGCGTGTGGGTGTAGAACTCGCCCCGGAAGTCGAGCTTGGTGCCATTCATCCAGCAGTCCCAGATGGCGTGCATCGCTTGGACCATCTCGCGCATTCGCGCGGCGGGCTTCGACCACTCCATCGAGAACCGCTTGGTGATGTGGGGCTTGATCTGGCTGCCGAGGCCGAGGATGAACCGACCCTTCGAGTACTGGTTGAGGTCGTAGGCGGTGTTCGCCAACGTCATGGGCGAGCGGGCGAACGCGACGGCGATCGACGTGCCGATCTCGAGTGTCTCGGTGTGCTCGGCGGCCAGGGCCATCGGGAGGAACGGATCGCGCGAGGTCTCTGGCACCCAGATGCCGTCGTAGCCGGCGGCCTCCTTCTCCTTGGCTTCGGCGGCGGTCTTGTTGAGGTCGAGGCCGATGCCCCCGTCGATCTTCATGCGTCGACGCTACGAAGTGCTTGACCGGGCGGTCAACCGACCGCGTCAGTCACCTTGCTCGCGGAGGTACTGCTGCAGTTCCTCGGCCAGGTCGTCGCCGGAGGGGAGATCCGTGATCTGTGCCTGGGTCGACTCGTCCGCTTGCATCTCGAGTTGACGGAGCATGGCGACGTGCTCGGGATTGTCGGCGATCAAGGTGTCGATGCGTTCGCGGATCTCCACGACCTCGTCGGGCAGATCGCCGATGCCGAAGTCCGTCCCGGCCAACTGGTTGAGCGCCTCGATCAGACGGGCGGAGGCCGCCGGGTAGCGCATCGTCGCGGCGTAGTGCGGGACCTGCGCCCACACGCCGACGGCGGGCAACCCGGCCTCGGCGAAGCGCTGTTCGATGACGGCCTCGATCCCTGCGGGGACGTCGACCGTGCCACGTGTGAAGCCGAGCGACGCGGCGAACTCGTCCGACGACGCTGTGGCCGACACGCTCACCGGGCGGGTGTGGGGAACACCCGAGGGGAACGCGCCGAAACCGATCTGCATCGTGGCCCCGAGTTCGACGGCGAAGTCACGGACAGCGTCGGCGAAGGCATGCCACGCGTGGTCTGGCTCGACCCCGGTCAACAGCAACACGTCCTTGCCGTTGTCGGACCGCAGGGCGTGGAGTTCGGTGGTCGACCAGGTCAACCCGGTGTTGACGCCGTCGATCAGGTGCATCGTGGGTCGGCGCGCCCGGAAGTCGAGCAGCGCATCGGCATCGAATGTCGCGACGTGGACTCCATCCGTCTGGGCGATCAACGTCTCGACGGCGCGACCTGCGCCGAACCCGGCGTCGATCCAGCCTTCGAGCGCGACGACGAGCACGGGCGCGTCCAGGTCAGGCCTGGTGTGGATCTCGTAGAGCTCGGGCATTCAGTCCATCCTGCCGAGCGCGGCCGCCGCTTGCGCTGCCATCGCCTCGACCTGGCGTGCGAAATGGTCGAAGTCGCTGCTGTCGCGGTCGCCCATCGAGCCGCCGATGTAGCGCGCATAGACGCCCTCGACGATGCAGGCGAGCTTCCAATAGCCGAACGCCGTGTAGAACTCGATGTTGCTCACGTCTCGTCCGGAGGACGCCGCGTAGCGGTCGACGAGGTCTGCTCGGGTCCGCATGCCATCGGACTGGGTCGGCGCGCCCAGCGTGGGCGTGGCGTCTCCGGGTTCGCTCCAATACACCATCAACAGTCCGAGATCGGCCATCGGATCGCCGAGGGTGCAGAGCTCCCAGTCGAGCACGGCGATGACGTTTCCGTCGTCGTCGACCATGCAGTTGTCGAGCCGGTAGTCCCCGTGCACGATCGCAGCGGGTCCCTGCTCGGGGATGTTGGCGAGGAGGGTGTCGTGCACCTCGTCGACATCGCCGAGATCACGTGTCTTGGACTTGTTCCATTGGCCGTACCAACGCTTGAGCTGCCGTTCGATGTACCCCTCCTTGCGGCCCAGGTCGCCGAGGCCCTCCGCGTCGGGGTCGACGGCGTGGATGGCCGCCATGACGTCGACGAGGGAGTCGCCGGCATGCCCGCGTGCATCGATCGACAACTTCTCGGCCGAAG
>JAPKDO010000336.1 GCA_028822535.1 Acidimicrobiales bacterium | reverse complement strand
CCGATCCATGCCGAGTTCGAGTCGACCACCGTCCCCAACAGGAGTTCGGTTCCGATCGCGACGACCTCACAGCGCATGGGTCGGGACGCTACTGCGCTGCCTCGGCCAGCTCGCACGCTCGCACGGCTTGGTCGGAGCAGCGCAGCGTTCCGCCGAACGTCCAGATCAGGCGCGATCGCCGGTCCGGCTGAGGGCTCTGCGGCCGTCGGTGATGTAGGAGACGCCCGTCCACAGGGTCAGCGCGACGGCGAGCCACAGGACCGTGGTCGCCACCCAGGTGGCATCGTCGGCGGTGATCGGCAGCAGCGCGAAGCCGATGGCGACCTCCTGGACGACGGTCTTGACCTTGGCGGCGTAGCGGGCCGGGATCGCGATGCCCTGCCGGCCGTACACCGAGCGCAGCACCGAGATACCGAGTTCACGTCCGGTGATGAGGACGATGGGGAGCCACCAGAACGTTCCGTGCGCGACGAGCGCCCACGCCGCGCCGAGGACGAGGACCTTGTCGGCCAACGGGTCGAGGAAGGCGCCGGAGCGGGTCGTGCCGTGTTTGCGAGCCAGATGGCCGTCGAGGCCGTCGCTGCCGGCCAGGATGATCCAGGATGCCAACGCCCAGTACGAAGCGCCGTCGACGGCGATGAACGCCAGCAATGGGAGCGCCAGGATCATGCGGGTGATCGTGATCGCGTTGGCCGGCGTCGCGAGTGCGGACGCGCCATAGCGGTTCGCCTTCACCGGCGGCTCGGTTCCGGTGCTCACGCCACCGGCTCCGTGGCCGCGTGCGCAGGGAGCACGGCATGGACCTCGGGACCCTCGGCGCTGGTGACCACCACGTCGTGGAAGGTACCCATTTCCAGCGAATCGGGCACGGTGATGATGCCGTCGATCTCCGGCGCCTCGCGGTGGGAGCGGCCGATGCCGGGCTCGTCGACGAGCACCGACACTGTGGATCCGATGAGAGCATCGCGCCGGGACGCGGTGATGTCGTCCTGCATGCCTCGCAGTTCGGCGAGTCGGTCCCGCACCAGCGCCTCGGGAACGTGACCGTCGAGGTCGGCCGAGTACGTGCCGTCCTCCTCGGAGTAGGCGAAGAAGCCACACCAGTCGAGCTGGGCCTCCTCGACGAACGCGAGGAGCGCGTCGTGGTCGGCCTCGGTCTCGCCGGGATAGCCCACGATGAAGTTCGACCGGAAGGCCGCGTCTGGCTCGCGTTCTCGGATGGTGTGGATCCGCTCGACGTACTTGTCCCCGTCGCCCCATCGGCGCATCCGGCGCACGAGGGGTCGGGAGACGTGCTGGAGCGACAGGTCGAAGTACGGCACGCCGGTCCGACAGATCGCGTCGATGAGGCCGTCGTTCAGTTCGGACGGGTACAGGTACAGCAGGCGGACCCGTTCGACCATGGCGGCGACCTCGTCGATCAGCGGGACGAGGCCCCGCTCCCCCACGCCCTGATCGCGGCCGTAGCTGGCGAGGTCCTGGGCGACGAGGACGATCTCGTGCACGCCGCTGTCGACGAGGCTCGCCGCCTCGGCGACGATGTCGAGGGAGTCGCGCGACCGCTGTGGACCACGGAACGACGGAATGGCACAGAAGCCACACTTCCGGTCGCAGCCCTCCGCCACCTTGAGGTACGCCCACGGCGCCGTCGGGGCGGGACGGGGCATGTTCAACAGATCGAGCGCCGGCGGGGACATCGTTGGTTCGGACCCGCGAGCGCCACCGATCGTCACCGGCACCCAGCCGGTCTCTTCCGACACCACGGGGCCACCGAATCCGACGACTCGGTCGACCTCGGGCAACTCGGCGGCGAGTTCGGCGCCGTAGCGCTCGGCCATGCAACCGGTGACGACGAGTTCGGCGTCGGTCTTGCGCTCGTCGCTGAGCGTCAGGATCGTGTCGATCGACTCCTGACGGGCCTCCTCCACGAACGCGCAGGTGTTGACCACGACCAGGTCGGCGTCGTCGGCGCTCGCCGCCGGCGTGTAGCCGTCGGCGAGCAACGAGCCGGTGACCTTGTCGGAGTCGACCGCGTTCTTGGGGCATCCGAGCGTCTCCACCCAGAATCGGCGAGTTGCCACGACTCCGAGCGTACTTTCGTGGCCCCTCGTCCCCCGCTTCGGGCGCGCTGGACGTCGAACGTCAGCGATGGTTGGCGAGTGCCAACCCGGCCCGCGGCCACGGCATCGAGACCAGTCGACCCGTGCCCGAGAGCGTCACGTACGCCGTGCGCAGATCGTCGCCGCCGAAGCAGATGTTGGTGGTCAGCGGATCGTCGAAGGCGTGATGCTCGACCGTCGCGCCGTCGGGCGAGACCGCGGTGATCCCGCCGTTGACGAGCGTCGCCACGCACACCCAACCCTCGCCGTCGACCGCGAGGGAGTCGAAGAGTTGGTACCCCTCCAGTCCCGCGAGCAGGTGTCCGCCACCGGGGCCGAGCGGGTTCGCCTGTGACTCGTCGACCTGTCCGGCTCCCGACAACGGCCAGCGCCAGACCCGACCCGTGTGCGTCTCGGCGGCATACAGCGTCGTGCCGTCGGGCGAGAGTCCGACTCCGTTCGGAGCGTCGACCGGATGCACCTTCTCGACGCACGATGATCCGTCTGTGGCGGCGTAGTGGAGACCGGTCAGGTCGGACGTACGGTCCTGGCGGACGCCGTGGTCGGTGAACCAGAAGCCACCGTCGGCGTCGAACACGATGTCGTTGGGCGCCCGGAGCGGGATCGTCCCGCCGCCGGCCGAGACCGACTCCGTGTAGATGGTCTCGACGTCGCCCGTGTCGAGATCGAGACGTTGGATCGACCCACCGGTCCAGGAACTCGGGACGGGACCCGGGAACGTCAACCCCATCACGTCTTGCCAGTCGAAGCAGGCGCCGTTGTTGCAGATGTAGACCTTGCCATCGGGTCCGATCGCCGCGCCGTTCGGTCCGCCGCCGACGTCGAACCGCTTGCGCACCGCACCGTCGGCTTCGAGCCAGGTGATGGTGCCCCGCTTGATCTCGACGAGGACGATCGAGCCGTCGTCCATGGCGATCGGCCCCTCGGGGAACTGCAGGTCGGATGCGATCTCGGTCACGTCAGCCATGTCGCGCATCCTGTCAGGTCGGCCGATCCCGTTTCTGGCGACAACGGGGCTGACCCGTTCATGCTCGGATGTCGCCAGATCGGCGGATCAGCCCGCCAGGAGCGGGACGGTCACGACGTAGGCGGCGAGGAGTGTGATCGCCTCGGTGTTCGACACCTTGCGGCGGGTGAACATGAACAGCCACGCGCCGAACGCGACCCCCAGCATGATGAACGTGCCCGAGCCGGCGAGGATGTCGTCCTCGAGCGGTCCGGGTCCGAGCAGTCCTGCGGTTGCCCCGACGGCGAGGCTGTTGAACATGTTGGACCCGAGCAGGTTGCCGACGATCAACTCGTGCTCGCCCTTCTTGGCCGCAGCGATGGCGGTGACGAGTTCGGGCAACGACGTGCCCAACGCGATCAGCGTGAGCCCGATGAATCCCTCGGCGAGATCGAGGCGGTCGGCGATGTCGGATGCTCCCCACACCGCCAGCTGGGCGCCGGCCATGACCCCGACGAGCCCGATCACCGTGCGGATCGACTCGCGCCCGGTCGAGATGGACTCCTCGTCTTCGAGGAACTCGTCGACCTCGCTCACCAACTCGTCGCTGCCGTCCCGCGAGCCCAAGAAGAGGAAACCCAGTGCGCCGAACAGCGCGACCAGCAAGACCAGGCCTTCCCACCGCTCCAGCCCGTCCTGGATGAAGACGGCGAAGAGCACGACCGAGGCGACCGACAGCGGCGCTTCCCGGCGGAGCACCCCGGCGGAGATGGTCATCGTGCACAACAGCGCCGAGATGCCGAGCACCAAGGTCAGGTTCGCGACGTTGGAACCGATGATGTTGCCCGCCGCGATGTCGAGCTTGCCCTGCGTCGACGCGATGCCGGAGACGACCATCTCCGGCGCGCTGGTCCCGAAACCGACCACGACCGCGCCGATGATGACCGGCGGCACCTTG
>JAPKDO010000335.1 GCA_028822535.1 Acidimicrobiales bacterium | reverse complement strand
ACGACGTGGAGGTCGGCGGCGACGCCGCGGCGAGTCAACTCGACGATCGCGTCCACGGCATCGAGCACCCCTTTCCGCTCGGAGATGCGGCCCAGGTACAGCAGTCGGATCGCTCCGTCGATCGACGCCCGGGGCGGCGTCACCGAGGGCGGGCCGGGGACACCGTTGTAGATCACGATGCTGTCACGACCCAGGCGCGGCAGCGCGCTGGCGAGGACGCCGGTACTGAACCGGCTGTTGACCACGATCTCCTGGGCGAGCAGGAGTGGTGCGGCGAGCCCGATGCGTACGGGTCGCGACGCTGCCTCCTCCGCTTCGTGGACGTGGGCGACGACGGGCAACCGCAGCACGCGTGCCAACAGGATCCACAGCGGTGCGGTGAGGGTGCTGACGTAGACCACGTCGGGGCGACGACGACGCAGCAGCGAGATGCCCGCGGGGATGGAGCGCAACGTCTCGATCACCAGCCGCAACGGCCCGAGCCCGCGCAGGTAGGCCTTGCGGAGCACCGGGGTCCGGACGAGGTGGACGGTGGTCCCCCTGGCCTCGAGCTCGTCGACGAGCGGGCCCCCTCCCGGGAGCGAGACGTCGACCGTCCAGCCCCGCTCGCGGAACGCGTCGACGCTCTCGAGCATCACCCGGTCGGAGCCGTAGAGCTCGGCGCCGGGGTGCACGACCAGCACGCGGGTTTCGGAGGGAGATCTGGTCACGAGGTGGCTCCGAGGGTCCGGCGGGTGACCACGAGCCACGCGACGATCATGAAGAGCCACAGGCTGGCCACGTTGGTGACATCGCCTGCGCCCTGGAAGAAGATGCCGTCGAAGAGCAGGAACGTGACGACGGCGAGCATCAGCGTGCGGTCGGCGCTCGCACCCGACCCGCCGTCGTGGCCCCGGCGGGGCAGCCGGCGGATGCCGGCGATCAGGCTGGCGACCAGCAGGAACCAGCACACGGTGCCGACGAGCCCGAGTTCGACCAGCAGGCTGATCACCGCGTTGTGGCCACCGCCGAGGCCGGTTTCTTCGAAGAAGATCCCCTGCGAGGACGTGACGCCGTGGCCGAACATCGGACGGGTCGCGAACGCGTCGGTGGCGGCGTCCCACAGCACGGTCCGCTCGTTCAGGGTCGCCAACTTCTCGGGGTCCTCGCCCCGGGCGAAGTAGACCGCGATCGTCTCGCTCGCCCACAGGGCGATCCCGGAACCGAGGACCACGAGGGCGACGCCCACGTCGATGATCCGTCGACCGTCGCGCGACGACACGAGCGTGACGACTGCGCCGAGGCCCGCACCGACGATCGCACCACGGGTCTGGGTGCCGAGCAGGCCGCCGGCGCAGACCACCAGCGCCCCGATGTAGGCGCCGGTCGGCCAGCGGAACGCCGGACCCCCGATCTCCGGGTTGCCGGTGTTCGGGTTGCCGGTGTTCGGGCCGGCGACGAGTTGGTGCACCACGACCACCACGGCGAGGCCACAGAGCACTCCCGAGACCGTCGGGTGGACGGCCAACCATGAGAACCGTCCGATCTGGCTGTCCGACACGGCGGGGGCAGGGACGGCGAGGCCGTACAGCACCGACAGTGCGACGAGCGCGACGAACGCGTGGACGAACCGCAGGAGGTGGGCGCGCGACGCGTGGCTCGCGATGGCGACGACGAACGCCAGCACGATCCCCATCTGGGCGACGCGGACCGCGGCGAACTGCACGAACGGCGTGTACAGCAACGACAGGGCCCACAACCCGACGAGGAAGCAGGTGAAGTACATCGGCGGGTCGGTGCGACGCACCCGCGGCGATCCGAGGTGCACGAGCACGAGGTAGGCGGCGACGGCGGCGTACAGCGCGAGTTCGAAGAGGATCGCCTGGTCGATGCCCGCTTCGAGTGAGGCATCGGGGGCACGGGTCCGGAACTCGTAGTCGCTGCCGACGATCAGCGCGATCGCACCGATGGCCACCCACCAGCGCCCGATGAACGACGCGGCATCCGGGGAACGTCCCAGATCATCGATCCGGCGACGAGACCGGGGTGATGGACGTGGTGCGGAGGGTTGCCGGGGCGATCGGACCGCCGGCGCGGTCACGCGACCGGGCGCGCGGTCAGGTCATCGATGGTCAGCACGGGCGCGTCCGCACTCCACGTCGGGGTCACGTACAGCACGGTACCGATGTGTCCGGGCGACTGCAGTGCCGGAGGCGTGGACTCGACCGACGAGAGCAGCCAGTCGACCGGCTCGGTGGCACCCACCGGCCAGACCTTGACGTCGAGGAACGAGATCGACGTGCCGTCGACGGAGAAGCGCACGTTGAACTCGTCGCCGCCCGCCACGGTCAGGTCGCGGATCACCGTCCACGACAGCACCGTCTCGGTTCCGCCGACGGTCCGGATCAGATACACGCCGAGCCGCCCGTCGGCCAGGTAGCGCAGCTTGACGCGATAGTCGTTGCCGGCCGAGACCCGCCTCCCGAAGACGGACAGGTAGGCATCGCCGCCGGCGGCCGTGGTGTCGAGGGAGACGACGGCGTCGAGCATCGTGCTCGTGGACGTCTCGCCGGTCAGGAAGGCGCCACGGCTCTGGCCGATCGGGGTCTCGATCTCGCCGGCGGTCCCGTCGACCGAGAAGCTGAGCGGCGGACCGCTCAGCGACCAGGCACCACCGAGATCGGCGGTCCCGAGTCCGTCGACGACGGTGCGGTCGAACGCATCGAGCACGAAGTCCGGTGGCGGACCGGCGCCGTCGGTGACGTTGACGTTCTGCGACACGGAGTCGGTGAGCCCGTCGTCGTCGGTGACGGTGAGGGTCACCGTGTAGAGGCCCGGTGACGCGTACGTGTGGGCGGCGGTGACACCGGTCGAGGTGGTGGTGTCGCCGAAGTCCCAGTCCCACGCCACGATCGACCCGTCGTCGGTGGAGTCGACCGCGTCGACGGTGATGTCGAGGTCGTCGTCGACGAGGTCGAAGGCCGCGATCGGACGGCCGAGCTCGGTGCCGCTGAAGGGCGATCGCACGGCGAGGTCGTCGACCGACAACGTCGGCGCCGGCGTCGAGGACGGCGTGACGTAGTGGAGGAAGGCCACCGAGCCCGGCGCCTGGAGTTCGACCGGTGTCGCGTCCGAGGCGGACAGCATCCACTCGAGCGGTTCGGTCGACGCCGTGCTCCACACCTTCGCCCGCAGCGTGGTCGTGGTCGTGCCGGTGATCTGGAACCGCACCCGCACCTCGTCGTCGGCCGCGAGGACGAGACCGGGCACCTGGAGCGCGCCGAGGACGGTGGTGGCGTTGGCCACGCGCCGCTCGAGGTACACGAGGACGGCACCGTCGGCGCGGTGACGCAACTTGGCCCGATACTCGGTACCGGGGGTGACCCGGCGGCCGATGAGCGACACGTAGACGCCGTCACCCGCTGCGGCCTGGTCGAGCGCCAGGTCGACCGCGATGTCGGCATCGAGGACCGAGACGTCGGGCAAGGCGGTGGAGCGGGCCTCGCCGGCAGCACCGACGATGGCGCCGGCGGCGTCGACGTGGAACGCGCTCGCTGGGCCGCTCGTGGCCCAGTCGCCGCCGAGGAGGGCGGTGCCCCAGGCGTCGGTCTCGATGCGCTCGAAGTCGTCGAGGGCATGGTCGACCACGGGCGTCACCGCGACGCTCACGGACGCGTTCTCGGTGTCGAGGTCGCCGTCGTCGTCGATGACCGTGAGGCCCACGGTGTAGGTGCCGTCCTCGGCGTAGGTGTGCGACACCATCGCTCCCGTGGCGGTGGTGCCGTCGCCGAAGTCCCACTGGTAGGCGACGATCGTGCCGTCGACGTCGTCGGAGGTCGACGCATCGAAGTCGACGGCGAGTTCGTCGATCACGGTCGAGAACGCCGCGGTCGGCGGGATGTTCTCGGCCTCCACGGTCACGCTCGCCGTGTGGACGTCGCTGTCGCCGTCGTCGTCGGTCACGGTGAGGGTGACGACGAAGGTGCCGTCGTCGACGTAGGTGTGGGTCACCGTCTCGCCCGAACCGGTGGTCCCGTCGCCGAAGTCCCAGTCCCACGACACG
>JAPKDO010000033.1 GCA_028822535.1 Acidimicrobiales bacterium | reverse complement strand
CGTCGGTGCCGTCGCCGGTGAAGTCGCCGACGAGCGGCTGGTATGAGCCGTTGACGTGTTGGCGGTTGCTGGTGAAGGTGCCGTCGGGGGTCCCGGTCCAGAGGTGGTCGGCGGTGCCGCCGGGTGCGTACCAGAAGATGTCGTCGGTGCCGTCGCCGGTGAAGTCGCCGACGAGCGGCTGGTATGAGCCGTTGACGTGTTGGCGGTTGCTGGTGAAGGTGCCGTCGGGGGTCCCGGTCCAGAGGTGGTCGGCGGTGCCGCCGGGTGCGTACCAGAAGATGTCGTCGGTGCCGTCGCCGGTGAAGTCGCCGACGAGCGGCTGGTATGAGCCGTTGACCGGCCGACGGCTGCTGACGAACGTCCCACCGCTCTGACCGAACCATGCGTAGTCGCTGCTGCGTCCCGGCGCGTACCAGAAGACGTCGTCGGTGCCGTCGCCGTCGAAGTCGCCCGCCAGCGGTCGGTAGATGCCGTTGATCGTCGACCCGCCGGGACCAGGCGTCGTGGGTCCCAACCGGGGGGCGCACGCTCGCATCCCGGAGAGCGCGTTGGACCCGCCGCCGGAGACCGCCTGTACCCCCGACGCATCGCCGGGGACGCCCAACCGACCGGCGACCGACGTCCACGACTCGCCCCCGGAGGTGCGCACGCACCGCGATCGATCCACTGGGCGAGACGCGCGACCGCCGGCGGTGAGCACGGTCGCCACCTCGGTCGCCACGTACTCGACCAGCGATTGGCCGGCGAAGTGGTCCGGGTTGCGGTCGGTCTGGATGGTGATGGCGTACCCCTCACCGGTGAGGTCGTCACGCACGAACCCGGTCGAGCCGATGCGCCAGGCGGCGAGGCCGGTCGTCGGGTAGAAGCCGTTCTTCACCGCGACCGTCCAACCGGCGGGGACCCCGGCCGAGACACCCCACTGTTGGGTGGGATGCACGCGGGTCATGAAGTCCCAGGCGACGGCTCTGCTCGACGCATTCAACGGTCCGCCGCCGTGGAGCATCGAGTGGACGAGGTCCGTCCTTGCCTCGGCAGTACTGACAGTGGCACCCCAACGCGTGGTGTGGGTGGTGTCGGCGAGTCCGAAGCGTCGGTCGATCTCCTCCATGCCCGACACGCCGCCGAGCGACACGAACAGGTCGCTCGCCGGGGGGTTGTGGCTGAGCCACATCGTCGGCTCGAGCCGGTTGCGTTCGAACGCGTCGATCGATCGTCGTTCGTCCTGCGCGCGGAGAAGCACACCGGCGAGGAACTGGGCCTTGATCACCGACGCCGTCGTGATCTCCATGCCTCGCTCGAGGTGATAGCGACAACCAGTCCGCGTGTCGTGGACCGCAGCGGTCGCCCGCTGGCCCGGGAAGCGTTGCGCCAGGTCGGCTCGGAACTGGTCGGTGAAGGGGTCGGTGCAGGGAGCGGCGCCGGCCGGCGTGGTGTCGAGTGGTCCGACGACGACGGCCAACGCCATGACGGCCACGAGCACAAGGACGCGGCGCATCACGTGACGGAGCGGAACGCCGAGACCAACGGTGCGAGCACGGCGACGGCGTCATCGACGTCCGCCGGGAGTTCGACGCTGGTGTGGAATGCGGTGACGCCCGTCGCCGCCATTGCCGCCACGGGAGCGATCGAGGCGTCCGTGTCGATCGCCCCGTCGTCGTCGGTCACGATCTTCAGTGCACCGACGACACCGATGTCGTCAGGACTCCGACCGTGCTCGGCGACGGCCGCTCGCATGCGGGGGATGGCGTCGCCGAGGGCGGCAGCGTCCGCGCCCCACGGAATCGACCCGGACCCGAATCGTGCCAGCCTGCGCATCGCCCGAGAGTTCACGGTGCCGCTCACCCAGATCGGGACGCCGCCGGTCTGGAGCGGCTTGGGCTGCTGGTGGATTCCCTCGAACCGGAGCTCCGGCGTGTCGTAGGCGGCGACGTCCTCCGACCACAGCGTCTGGCACACCTCGAGCGTGTGGTCGAGCAGCCGGCCGCGATCCGCGTAGGGGAGCCCCGCGGCCTCGTACTCCTCCTGCTGCCATCCGACACCGACGCCGAGGTCGAGTCGGCCGCCGGACAGGACGTCGATCGTGGCGCACTGGCCGGCGAGGACGGCGGGGCGTCGTAGTGCGGCGAGCAGGATGTTGGTCCCCAACCGGACCCGCTCGGTGACGGCGCTGACGTGGGCGATGACCGCCAGCGGGTCGAGCCAGTGGCCGTCCGGTCCTGTCGGCTGACGCCCGCCGGCCTGCCCGCCGCGCTTCGGGTCGCCGTAGGCGTCGAGGCGTTCGCCCATGACGACGTGGTCCGACATCACGAGCCGGTCGACGCCCGCCATGTCGGCCGCCCGGGCGGTCGTGCGCAGCGACGCCCATCCGTCGGTCGGCGTATCCGCCGACCAGGTGGTGAGCCGCAGCGTGAGTTCGGCGGTCACCGGTGCGTCCGTCAGCCGTCCAACGTGGACTTCGCCGCAGCGACGTCGAGCGCGACGCCGGTCTCGCGTTCCGACACCGACCACAGCGTGGCGATGTTCTTGTCCATGCCGATCTTGCGCAACACGGGGCGCTTGACGGGCGGACCGTTGCTGGCGAGCATCGGACCGTAGAGTTCGCCGCCCCGTGCCGATGGATCGGTCGCGGCGCGCAGCTGCATCCGTGCGCCGTCGGCTGGCTTCATCCCGGTGATTGCCGCGAACTTGTCGGACAGCGCCCCGATGATCCCGCCCCCGCCCTCGGCTTGGGTGTGCGACTGCAGGTCGGTGTGGCTCAGCCCCGGGTGCGCGATGAGGCTCTCGACGCCGACACCCGCCGTCTCGAATGCTTTCTGGAGGCCGAGGCCGAAGTAGTAGTTCGACAGCTTCGCCTGGCCGTACGAGGTCCAGGCGCCGTACTTGTCGCGGAGATGCGGATTCGAGGGGTCGACCGCGGTCCCCATGAAGCGAGCGACGCTCGTGACCGTGACCACACGCACGTCCTTGCCGGCGGCATCAGCGCGCAGCAACGAGGGCAGGAGCCCCGCCGTGAACGTCCAGTGGCCCAGGTGGTTGACGCCGAACTGCATCTCGTAGCCGTCGTCTGTCTGGCGTTCGGGCATCGCCATCAACCCGGCGTTGTTCACCAGGAGGTCGATCTCGGGGTGCGCCTTGATGATGGTGTCGACGGCGGTCTTCACCGAGTCTTGGTTGCCGAGGTCGAGTGGCACGAGTTCGACAGATGCGGTGGGGTGCGTCGTCACGATCCGCGTCTTCGCTGCTGCGGCCTTGTCCTGATTGCGGACCGCCATGACGACGTGGGCACCCTTCCCGGCCAGCGCCTCGGCGGTCTCGAGGCCGAGGCCACCGTTGGCGCCGGTGACGACGGCGACTCGTCCGGATTGGTCGGGAATGTCGGCGATGGACCACGGCATGGTCGGAGCGTATCCGCGTCGTCGTCGGCTGGTGCCGGTCGTATGGTCACGGCGTCCCGATACCGTTCCTCCGATGGCCGGATCTCCCGCGCTCGCGCAGTTCTCGCCCGCGGTGCGCGCCTGGTTCGAGACATCGTTCCCGGCCCCGACCCCACCCCAGGAACAGGGTTGGCCAGCGATCGCCGCCGGTGACCACAGCCTCATCCTCGCCCCGACCGGCAGCGGCAAGACCTTGTCGGCGTTCCTCTGGGCGATCGACCGGCTGACGTCATCGCCCACCCCCGAGGTACGGACGCACCGCACCCGAGTGCTCTACATCTCCCCGTTGCGGGCGTTGGCGGTCGACGTCGAGAAGAACCTGCGAGCACCGATCCAAGGCATCCGTCTCGCCGCCGACCGACTGGGGGTCCCGTACACCGAGCCGACCGTCGGTCTGCGCAGCGGCGACACGCCGGCAGACGAACGACGAAAGCTCGTCCGCAACCCGCCCGACATCCTCATCACGACCCCCGAGTCCTTGTACCTCATGCTCACATCGGCGGCGCGCGAGACGCTGATGGGCGTCGAGGCGGTGATCATCGACGAGATCCACTCGGTCGCGAAGACCAAGCGGGGCGCACACCTGAGCCTGACGCTCGAGCGACTCGTCCAGTGGATCGAACAGAACGGCGGTACTGCCCCGCAGCGGATCGGGCTGTCGGCCACGCAGCGCCCACTGGAGGAGATCGCCGCGTTCCTCGGTGGCCGGGACGACGCTGGAGCGTGGCGACCGGTGTCGATCATCGATGCCGGGGTCCGCAAGGAACTCGACGTCGAGGTCATCGTCCCCGTCGACGACATGGGCGAGCTCGGGCAGGTCATCGAAGAGCCGGTGAGCGGTCCGGCAGCGGCGGGACCCGTCCGCAAGAGCATCTGGCCGTCGATGCATCCACGGCTTCTCGAACTGGTGCAGCAGCACAACTCGACGTTGATCTTCGTCAACGCCCGTCGGCTCGCGGAGCGGCTCGCCGCTCGTCTCAATGAACTCGCCCACGACGAGGCCAACGCCTCCGCCGGCGATGGTGTCGGAGCGATGGGGAACTCCTATGAGCCGAGCGACGAGGAGGGTGCCCCTCCCGAGCTCGTGAAGGCGCACCACGGCTCCATCTCTCGTGAGCGACGGTTGCAGATCGAGGACGAGCTCAAGTCAGGTCGACTGAAGGGCCTCGTCGCGACCTCGTCGCTCGAACTCGGTATCGACATGGGCGCCGTCGATCTCGTCATCCAGGTCGAGTCGCCGGGCAGCGTGTCGTCCGGGCTGCAGCGCATCGGCCGTGCGGGCCACCAGGTGGGGGAGCCGAGCCGGGGGAAGCTGTTCCCGAAGCATCGCCAGGACCTGCTCGAAGCAGCTGTCGTCGTGAAGCAGATGCACGACGGGCTGGTCGAGACCACCCGCTATCCCCGCAACCCGCTCGACGTTCTCTGCCAACAGATCGTCGCGTCCTGTGCGCTCGACGAGTGGAAGCTCAGTGATCTGGCGGCGATGATCCGGCGATCGGCGAACTTCGCCTCGTTGTCGGACGATGTGCTGAACGCGTGCCTCGACCTGCTCGGCGGCCGCTATCCGTCCGAAGAGTTCAGCGAGCTCCGTCCGCGCATCGTGTGGGATCGCACCGCCACCGACGGAGGCATGGTCCGCGGCCGAGCGGGAGCGCAGCGCCTCGCCGTGACCAACCCGGGCACGATCCCGGACCGTGGGCTGTTCGGCGTGTTCCTCCCCGACGGGACCCGCGTCGGTGAGCTGGACGAAGAGATGGTGTACGAGTCGCGAGCGGGCGAGACGTTCCTCCTGGGCGCGTCGACGTGGCGGATCGAGGAGATCACATTCGAGCGCGTCATCGTCACGCCTGCCCCGGGCGTACCGGGCAAGATGCCGTTCTGGCACGGCGACGGCCCGGGTCGTCCGCTGGAGCTCGGACGGGCGATCGGCGCGTTCACACGCGAGATCCGGGACCGCACGCAGCACCCTGATCCGATCGGCACGCTGCGCGATCATCACGGCCTCGACGCCCTCGCTGCGCAGAACCTGGTCGCATTCTTCGACGACCAGGCCGAGGCCACCGGCGTCGTGCCCGACGATCGCACCATCGTCGTCGAACGGTTCCGTGACGAGATCGGCGACTGGCGCGTCTGCGTCCTGTCGCCGTTCGGCGCCCAGGTCCACGCGCCGTGGGCGATGGCCTTGCAGACCACGCTCGGCGAACGCTGGGGCGTCGAGGTCGAGATGATCTGGTCCGACGACGGGATCGTGCTGCGCTTGCCCGAGGCCGTCGACGACCTGCCGCTCGACGAGCTCGCCCTTCCGCCAGAGGAGGTCGAGGACATCATCCTCGGGCAACTCCCGAACACGGCGATGTTCGCTTCCCGCTTCCGCGAGTGCGCGGGGCGTGCGCTGCTCCTCCCTCGCCGCCGTCCCGACAAGCGGCAGCCGTTGTGGCAACAGCGCCAGCGCGCTGCCGACCTGTTGAAGGTGGCGAGCAAGTACCCGACCTTCCCGATGCTGCTCGAGACCACGCGCGAGTGCGTCAACGACGTGTTCGACCTGCCGGCGCTGAAGGAGGTGCTGTCCGACATCCGGTCGCGGAAGATCCGCGTGGTGCCGGTCGACACCGACCAGTCGTCGCCGATGGCCCAGTCGCTGGTCTTCGGCTGGATCGCCGTCTACATGTACGAGGGCGATGCCCCGCTCGCGGAACGACGTGCCGCTGCGCTGGCGCTCGACCGCGAACTGTTACGGGAGTTGCTGGGATCGGAGGAGCTCCGCGAGCTCATCGACCCGGATGTGCTCGCCGATCTCGAACTCGAGCTGCAGCGACTGGTCGAGGGACGTCGCGCTCGTGACGCGGACGAGTGTCACGACCTGCTCCGACTGCTCGGCCCGCTCAGCACCGACGAGATCGACATCCGCAGCGAGGGTGACCCGAAACACTGGCTCGACGAGCTGGTGGCCGATCGTCGCGCCTACTCCGTCGGCGTAGGCGGCGAGGATCGGTGGGCGTCGACCGACGACGCGGCGCGCCTGCGCGACGCGCTCGGTGTGGCGGTGCCGATCGGCTTGCCCGCAGCCTTCACCGAACCGGTCGACGATCCGATGGCCGACCTCGCCGCCCGCTACGCCCGGACCCACGGACCGTTCACCTCGGCGGAGGCCGCCGCCCGCTACGGCGTCGCCGTCGACCGGATGATCCCCGCGCTCGAACGACTCGAGGCCGACGGCCGAGTCCTGCGCGGCGAATTCCGCCCCGGGGGGCACGAGCGGGAATGGACCGATCCCGATGTCCTGCGGACCCTGCGGCGCCGGTCGCTGGCTGCGCTGCGACGAGAGGTCGAGCCGGTCGAGGGCGACGCGCTCGGTCGCTTCCTTCCCGACTGGCATCACGTCGGTTCGAACCGGCGCGGTCTCGACGCGCTCGTCGATGTCGTGGCTCAGTTGCAGGGGGCGCCGATCCCGGTGTCGGTGCTCGAGACGGATGTCCTCCCGGCTCGCCTGCAGGAGTACGCGTCCTCCGATCTCGATCAGCTGTGCACGGCCGGTGAGGTGGTGTGGGTCGGCGCCGGCTCGTTGGGAGCGAAGGACGGTCGCGTCCGACTCCTGTTTCGCGACACGGCCGGCCTGCTCGTGCCGACGCTCGGCGAAGCCCCGTCGGAGCCGATCCACGACGCGCTGCTCGAGCACCTGCGTGGACGCGGCGCGTCGTTCTGGTCGGACCTCGTCGGGGCGGCGCAGACGGCGGGCGTCGACTACGACGACACCGCGGTGCTCGCCGCACTGTGGGACCTGGCCTGGGCCGGGTACGTCACGAACGATTCGCTGGCACCCCTCCGGGCGTTCCTCGTCGGCAAGCCCCGTCGTTCGTCGTCCGGCAGGGGGAGAGGCCGACCACGCCCCGGACGACTCTCGCGCCTCGGCCCGGCCGCCGGCGCCGGACGGTGGTCGCTCGTCGCACCGCTGCTCGAACCGGCACCGTCACCGACCGAGGCCGCGCACGCCAAGGCCAGGCAGCTCCTCGAGCGCTACGGCGTCCTCACGCGAGAGGCGGCGTTGGGAGAAGGGAGTGAAGGCGGCTTCGCCGGGGTGTACCCGGTGCTCAAGGCGCTGGAGGAGCGGGGTGAGCTCCGGCGCGGCTACTTCGTCGCGGGGCGCGGCGCTGCCCCGGTCGCGCTCCCCGGCGCGGGCGATCGACTCCGGGCCGCCCGTGAACCCGACGACCGCTCTGGCCCGGTGCTCCTCGCGGCCACCGATCCCGCCCAGCCCTATGGGGCGGCGCTGCCGTGGCCCGAGTCGGCGGGGCGGCCGGCGCGCCAGGCGGGCGCGCACGTCCTGCTCGTCGACGGCGAGTTGGTCGCGTACCTCGAGCGTGGTGGCCACAGCGTGTCGACCTTCGCCGCCACCGCCGATCACCCCGATTGGCCCGAGCACCTCAAGGTCCTGGTCGACCGCCGTCGCTACCGCTCCCTCGAGATTCGCAAGATCGACGGCGAGGCTGCCGCGGAATCCGACTGGCGGCCTGCGCTCGAGACCGCCGGCTACCGCGACGGCTACAAGGGGCTCGTCCATCGACCCCCGCGCTCCTAGGACGACCCGATGCCCGAGGGCGACACGATCCATCGAGCAGCCAACCGGATGCGCCCGGTGCTGGCCGGCCACGTCCTGATCCGGTTCGAGGCAGCACGCCTCGTCGGCGACCGTCCGACGGTGGGCGAACGGATCGAGTCGGTCGGCGCCCGCGGCAAGCATCTGCTGATCGACTTCGACGGCGGGCTCACCCTCCGCACGCACATGAAGATGACCGGTTCGTGGCACCTCTATCGCGAAGGAGAGCGCTGGCGGAAAGGGGCGCACCTCGCACGCGTCGTCGTCGGCGCCGACAGCGGGTGGGTGGCCGTGTGCTTCCAGGCCCCCGTCGTCGAGACGTTTCATCGCAGCGGCGCCGCACCCGATGCACTCGCCGCGCTCGGCCCGGATCTGACCGCAGAGCTGGTCGACCTCGACCTCGCCGTGTCCCGAGCGATGGGCCTGTCCGATTCCGACGTCGCCATCGCCGATGCCCTCCTCGACCAACGGGTGGCCGCGGGTATCGGCAACGTCTACAAGTCGGAGGTGCTGTTCCTCCACGGCGTGCATCCGTTCGCGCCCGTGCACGATCTGGATGCCCAGCGAATCCACGCGCTCTACGAGACCGCGCATCGACTGCTGCGGGCCAATCTCCACACGTCCCGTCGGGTGACCTACCGCGGCGGGGTCGCGGTGTACGGCCGCAAGGGTCAGCCCTGCCCGCGGTGCGGCACGTCGGTCCGGATGCGCCCGCAAGGCCCGATGGCCCGTTCCACCTACTGGTGCCCGCGGTGCCAGCCCGATCGGCCGGCGGGAGAAATGGGTTGGCAGCCGACAACATCGTGAATACATTCACAAGCATGGCCGCGCCCACGAAACGCCCGCACGTCGTCGTGATCGGCGCCGGGTTCGGAGGTCTGGCCGTCGGGCGAGAACTGGCGGACGAACCGGTCGACGTCACCATCATCGACCGGAACAACTTCCACACCTTCCTGCCGCTGCTCTACCAGGTGGCGACGAGCGGGCTGAACGCCGCCGACGTCGCCCACTCGGTCAGAGCGATCTTCCAGAAGTCGGAGCGCGTCCACGCACGCCTCGGGACCGTCACCGGCGTCGACTGGGACGCCAGAACGATGCAGATCGACGAACAGGAACCCTTGGCCTTCGACCACCTGGTCGTCGCCGCCGGGAGTGCCACCAACTATTTCGGCGTTCCCGGCGCAGACCGATTCGCCTTCCCGCTGTATGCGCTCGACGATGCCGTCGGGCTGCGGAACCGGATCCTCGAGCAGTTCGAAGCAGCCGACCGCGACCATTCACTCATCGACGACGGCGCGCTCACCTTGGTGGTCGTCGGCGGCGGTCCGACCGGGGTCGAGTTGTCCGGTGCGCTGGCTGAACTGTTCGACCGGGTGCTCCGACGCGACTTCGCCCACCTTCCCGTCGATCGCGCTCGCGTGGTGCTCGTCGAGATGGAAGACAGCCTCCTCACCCCGTTTCGCGAGCGCAGTCGACATCACGCGATCGACGCGTTGCGGCGTCGCGGGGTCGAGGTGCGCCTCGCCACCACGGTGGAGTCGATCGAGTCGGACCGCGTCGTGCTGGCGGGCGGCGAGACGGTGCCGACGCAGACGCTGATCTGGGCTGCGGGCGTCCGGGCCAACCCGCTGACCGAGGCGCTCGACGTACCGACCGGCCCGGGAGGACGGATCGTCGTCGACGACGATCTGTCGATCCCGGACCGCGAAGCAGGCTGGGCCATCGGCGACATCGCCCACGTCGTCGAGGGCGGTCGCCCGGTGCCGCAGCTCGCCCCCGCCGCGATCCAAGGTGGCGAACTCGTCGCTGCCAACATCCTCGCGTCGATCCAGGGTCGTCCGACGCGCCCGTTCCGTTACCGGGACAAGGGCACCATGGCGACGATCGGCCGGCGATCAGCGGTCGCCGAGATCCCCCGCGCCCCGGCGCTCGTCGGCTCACTCGCGTGGGTGGCGTGGCTCGTGCTCCACCTCTACATGCTCATCGGGTTCCGGAACCGTGTCTCGGTGCTCGTGAACTGGGCGTGGAACTACCTCACCTGGGATCGCGGTCCCCGGATCCTGCTGCGCAGCCCCCGCACGCGCCACGTCCAGAACGGTGCGGGCTAGCGTCCGCGGGCATGGTCGATGCCGACGCGATCCGCGTGACCATCGGTACGTACTGCGAGCGCTACACCGACGACCGGGACGGCTGGCTCGCACTGTTCGCCGACGGCGCGACCGTGGAGGACCCGGTCGGCTCCGACCTCCATGTGGGCAAGGACGCCATCGGGGCCTTCTGGGACATGAGCCACGGTCTGGCCGATCGGGTGACCCTCACCCCGTCCGGCTACGTCACGGTCGTTGGCAACGAAGCGGCGTTCGCCATGGACGCTCGCATGGAGATGGGCGACAGTGTGAGCGGCATGGCGATCATCGACGTGATGACCTTCGACGATGATGCGAGGATCACCGGTCAGCGGGCGTTCTGGTCCTTCGACGACCTGAAGCCCGTCGAGCCTTAGCCGCGGCCCAACACCCGGTCCACCGCGATCTCGATGATCGCCCGATCGTCGCGTTGCTTCGGCTCGCGGTACCGCTCGGCGTACCGACGTTCGCCCTCGCGGCACGACTCGTCGTCGGTCGCCAGTGTCGCGGGCCCTTCGAGGCTGAGCCAGCGTCCGCCGTCGACCTGACTGACGACGGCCCGCGTCCCGGGCGACGCTGCGACGTTGCGGGCCTTCTTCGAGGCGTCCCAGGTGATCACGCGAGCGATGCGAGCGTCGTCGTCCCAGGTGAACCCGACCGCCACGACGTGCGGCGACCCGTCGGGGCGCAGTGTCGTCAGCGTGGCCAGGTGACGCTCGCGTAGGAACGTGAGGACGTCGTCGGAGAGGTCGTGGGGGTCGAGGGCCATCAGTCCGTCGCGATCGCGTCGAGGATGTCGAGCTTGGCAGCCCGGCGGGCGGGGCGGATCGAGGCGACCACGCCGAGTACCGCTGCCGCGACCATCACGACGGCGAGCGACCCGACCGGGATGCTGAACGTGCTCAGCCCGAACGAGCCCAGAGACTTCACCAACGCCCAGCTCGTGAGCAGTCCGAGGCCGAGACCGACGAGCGTTCCCAGCAGGGAGATGATGACGGCCTCCCAGCGAACCGCGGAGCGCAGCTGTGACCGCGACATCCCCACCGCTCGTAGGAGCCCGAGCTCGCGGGTGCGTTCGTGGATCGACAGCGAGAGCGTGTTGGCGATGCCGATCATGGCGATGACGATCGACAACAACAGGAGGGCGTTGACGAGCGTCAAGAAGCTGGTGATCTGGCTGGCGAGATCGCCGATGAACTCTTCCCGGTCGAGCACGTTGACCGATGGCAGTCCGTCGACGACCGCTTCGAGATCGGCCTCGACGGTGGCGATGTCGGCGCCGTTCTCCACGACGACGATCGCCTGTACCAACTGCTGCTCGGCGACGATCTCGCCGTAGGTGTCGAAGCTGATCGTGAAGTTGCCGAGCAGGGTGAAGTCGTCGGAGATGGCATCCACCCGGAGATCCTGCGTCTGGCCGCCCGTGCCGGTGATGGTGACTGCATCACCGATGACGAGGTCATGGTTGTCTGCCACGCCGACGTCGACGACGATCCCGCCGGGGGAGAGATCGGTGATCGCGCCTTCGCTCATGCGTGGCGAGAACGCCTCGGCCGCGGACTCGGGATCGAGCGCGAACACGAAATCGGTCGCGGTGTCTCCGTCGTCGTAGCCCAACTGACCCATGGTGAACCCGACTCGGGTGACGCCATCGACGCCATCGACGCCATCGATGTCGTCGGCGACCGTGGGCGGGAAGCCGGCGGGCGGACCGAAGCCCTGGTCTCCCTGGACGATCAGGTCACCCGTGAAGCCGCGTTCGACCTCGTTGGCCACCGACACCTGCGCCGACTCGCCGAAGATGGTGATGAATCCGATCAGCGCGACGCCGATGAGCAGCGCGGACGCGGTGGCCGAGGTGCGCTTCGGGCTGCGTGCGGCGTTCTCGGTCGCGAGTCGACCGGTCACGCCCTTGAGCTTGGGGATCCAGCCGCCCAGGACGCGCACGGTCGGTTCGGCGAGCACGGGGCCGACCACGATGGCGCCGACGATCAAGGCCATCGCCCCGAGCCCGACCACGGGGATCGAGTCCGAGTCGCCGTTGCGCCACGCCGCCGACAGGTTCCACGCGCCGAGAGTGAGGATGAGGATGCCGGCGACGATGCGTGGCCTCGATGCTCCGGAGCGGTCGACGGCGACCTCCCGCAGCGCGGCCAGCGGTGGGACCCTCGTCGCCTGGACCGCAGGGAGGAGGCTGGCGAGCAACGTGACGCCGAGGCCGATGACGAACGCGACGATCACCGTGGTCGAGCTGATCACCAGGCCCGACGTCGGGAGGTCAGCGCCGCTTGCCGAGAGCCCGGCGGTGACGGCGATTGCGAGCGCGATACCGCCCAGCAGTCCGAAGACGGCGGCGACGACGCCGATCACGCTTGCTTCGAGCATCACCGAAGACAGCACCTGTCGACGGGTCGCGCCGATCGCCCGGAGAAGGGCGAGTTCGCGTGTGCGTTGGGCGACCAGGATCGAGAACGTGTTCGAGATGATGAAGGTGCCGACGAGCAGGGCGATGGCGCCGAAGATCGTCAACAGCTGACGGAAGAACGAAAAGCCTTCCTGCACACTGGCCGCGGTCTGCTCGGCAGCCTCCGCTCCGGTGATCGCCTCGGCCCCGGTGGGGAGAGCCGCCTCGACGCGATCCGACAAGACCTCGTCGGCGACCGATCCGTCGCCAGCGGCCAACACGACCTGCGTCTTGCCGTCGAGGCCGGCGATGCGTTGTGCCTCGGCGAGGGTGAAGTCGACCGACACCGAGCCGGCGGCGGACTCCGCCTCGCCGAACAAGAAGGTGCCGACGACGGTGTAGTCGGCTTCGCCGAACTGACTCAGCACCGTCACGGTGTCGCCGATCTCGATGCCGGCATCATCGGCGGCCCCGACGTTCAGTGTGAGCTCGTCATCGGAGCGAGGCGCCTCCCCCTCGGCGAGGTTGTAGGGATTGAGCACCTCGTCGTCGATCCAGCTCTCGAGCAGCGTGGGTGGGCCCTGGCTCGAACCGAGGACCTCGCCGTCGGGGCCGAGCACCCGATTGGTGGCTCCGAACCCGAGCGTCTGGACGAACGGGACGGCACGCTCGATGCCATCGACGCCAGCGACCGTGTCGACGATCTCGATGTCGAGTTCCTGGCGGGCATCGCCGCCTCCGAAGCCGCCGTCGAAGAGCGTTTCGCCCTGTACCTGGACGTCGACCTGCTCGTTGACATCGGAGAACAGGTCGTCGAAGACCTTGTCGATCGTGTCGGCGAACACGAACGTGCCCGACATGAAGGCGACGCCGAGGACGATGGCGAGCACCGTCGACACGAGACGTCGCTTGTGTTCCCAGATGGAACGGAGGGTGACCTTTCTCATCGGCGCCGTATCAGTCCTTGTCGCCGAAGCGCTTCATCCGGTCGAGCACACGCTCGGACGTCGGATCGTGCATCTCGTCGACGATCTGGCCATCGGCCAGGAACAGCACCCGTTGTGCGTAGGACGCGGAGACGGGGTCGTGGGTGACCATCACGATGGTCTGGCCGAGTTCCTCGACGGCGCCGCTCATGAAGGACAGGATCTCGGCTGATGTGGACGAGTCGAGGTTTCCGGTCGGCTCGTCGGCGAACACGATCTCGGGTTGACTGGCCAACGCCCGGGCGACGGCAACGCGTTGTTGCTGGCCGCCGGAGAGTTCGGCCGGGCGATGGTCGAGTCGGTCGCGTAGACCGACCGTGTCGACCACCTTGTCGACCCACGCGGCGTCGGTGTCGCCGCCGGCGAGATCGATCGGCAACGTGATGTTCTCGCTCGCCGACAGCGTCGGGATCAGGTTGAACGCCTGGAACACGAAACCGATGCGGTCGCGACGGAGCTTCGTCAGTTCCTTCTCGGACAACGAGTTGAGCTCCACGTCGCCGATGTACACCTGACCAGAGGTCAAGGTGTCGAGGCCGGCGACGCAGTGCATCAGCGTCGACTTGCCCGAGCCGGAGGGGCCCATGATGGCGGTGAACCGACCGCTGGCGAACTCGACGTCGACGCCGCCGAGCGCGGTCACCGCGGTCGAGTCGGAACCGTAGGTCTTGGTCGCCGACACCGTCCTGGCCGCTGCCGTGTCGGGTACGGGGCCAGCAGAGGCTGAGGAGGGCGCGCGCATCGAACGGACGGTACCGCTCTCTGTCGGTGGAACCCACGTGATATGGCGCGGCCCACCCGTACACTGCTCCCGTGAACTGTCCGCAGTGTGGAGCCGAGGTGCCCGCGGAGGCACGGTTCTGTCCGGCGTGTGGCCACGAGTTGGTGGTGGTCGGGGACCAACGCCGGATCGCCACCGTCCTGTTCGCCGACCTCGTCGGGTTCACCGCGCTCTCCGAACGCCTCGACCCCGAACAGGTGAAGGCACTCGTCGATCGTTGTTTCGAGCGGCTCGCGATCGACATCGAGGCGTTTGGTGGCCGGGTCGACAAAGTGATCGGCGATGCGATCGTGGCGTTGTTCGGCGCGCCGATCGCCCACGAGGACGACGCCGAACGAGCGGTCCGTGCCGGCATGCGGATGCAACAGACGATCGCCGCGGTGGGCGCGGACTTCGATCACGCCGTGCGGATGCGCGTCGGCGTGAACACCGGAGAGGTCCTCGTCGGCGCGGTCCAGGGCGGCCGTGAGTACACCGCCATGGGCGACGTCGTGAACACGGCGAGCCGGCTGCAGACAGCGGCCGAGCCGGGGACGGTCTTGGTGGGGCCCGCCACGTACGCCGCGACCAGCGCCGTCGTCGCGTACGACTCCATCGATCCGGTGATCGCCAAGGGGAAGGCGCTCCCCGTCGAGGCCTGGGTCGCGCGCGAGGCGGTGCTCCCGCCCGGCTACCGACCGCGGCGCGAGGGGTCGCCGTTGATCGGGCGCGAGACGGAGCTGGCACTGCTCACCAGCGTGAGCACCAACGCGATCGATCGCAGCCGAGCGGCGCTGTTGGTCGTACACGGCGAAGCGGGAATGGGGAAGTCGCGCCTCGCCGAAGAGACTTCGGCGCACGCCACCTGCGAACTCGGTGCCCTGGTCCTCGAAGGGCGCTGCGTGCCCTACGGCGAGGCGAACGTGTGGTGGCCGATCGCCGATGCGGTCCGGTCGGCGGCCGGCCTCGGCGCCGATGCGTCGCTCGCACAGATCGACGGCGAGCTCCGCCGCATCGCCACGATCGCGTTGGCCGAGTCGAAACGCTCCGACGAGGTCGATCGCATCGTCGCCGGTCTCAAGCATCTGCTGGGGAGCGACAGCAGCCTCCGTGGCATCGACGTCGCCCGTGCGCGCGAAGAGGTTGTCCGGTCGGTTGTCGCGATCGCCGAGGGATACAGCCACCGGCAGGCGGTCATGGTCGTGCTCTCCGACCTGCACTGGGCCGACCAGGACGTGCTCGACCTGCTCGACACACTGCTCAGCCGGCTGGCACGTCGCCCCTTCGTGCTCCTGGCCACCGCCCGCCGTTCGCTCAGCGAGCGTTGGCAGCCCGCACCCGACACCGCGAACAGCGTCGTGCTCCATCTCGATCCGTTGGATGTCGATGCGAGCCGCCGGCTGTTGTTCACGCTCACCGACGGCGAACTGCATCCCGCGCTGGCATCGATGCTCGTCGACCGATCTGGCGGAAATCCCTTCTACCTGGAAGAACTCGTCTCGTTGGTCGGCGAAGCAGGGGTCACCACGGTGGAGCAGTTGCTCGACACGGAGTCGGGCGAGCTGCCGAGCACGCTGCGCGGCCTCGTCGCGGCACGCCTCGACGCGTTGAGCCCGGCCGACCGTTCGATCCTGGACGATGCCGCCGTGCTCGGTCGCCGCAACAAGATCGGGGGCCTCGCCACGATGGCCGAGGTCAAGCGGGGGATCGACAGCGAGACGGCGCGCGCCCACATCGAGAACCTCGCGGCCCGCGAGTTCCTCGTGATCGACGGTGACGGCTACTCGTTCCGCTCCGACGTGATCCGCGAGGTCGCGTACTCGACGTTGACCAAGGCCGACCGGGCCAAGTCACACGCGGGGATCGCCTCCTGGATCCAACACCACGTCGGGGTCACGCCCGACGACCACGACCACGAGCTCTCCCATCTGGCGCACCACTGGGCGGCGGCGGCGGAGCTCGTCGACGACATCGGGCGGGTCGCCGGAGTGCCCGACGACGTGCACGACCGGGCGGTCTCGGCCCTGGTCGCCGCTGCGGTGCAGGCCGACGAGGACTTCGTCCCGGCGGCGTCCGTGACCCTGGCCGACCGTGCGCTGGCGCTGGTCCCGGAGGGCGACCCTCGTCGGGTCGAGTTGCTACGTCTCCGCGCCGAAGGGCTCACCGATCAGTACGACGCCGACGCAGCGGAGCGCGATGCGACGGAGTCGATGGCTTTGGCGTCGGCGGCTGCCGACGACGTGGCCGTGGCGAGGGCGCAGTTGGTGCTCGGTGAGATCCAACAGCAACGTGGCGACACCGCGGGCTCGCTCGAGTTGCTCGACGAGGCGCGTCGCCGCTTCTGCGACGCGGCCGACCCGATCGGCGAGGCATCGGCGCTCCGTCAGATCGGGATGACGAAGGTCTTCGCGGGCGACTTCGTGGCGGCGGACGATGCACTCGAACAGGCACTCGCTCGGTTCGAACAGATGGGCGATGCCCGTAACGCTGCCTGGGCTCGGCAGAACCTCTCGTGGTCGGCCTACGTGTCGGGCCGGGTCGACGAGGCCGAGGCGAGGGTGCTCGAGGCGATGGAGACCTTCGTCGAGCTCGGCGACCCAGGGGGCCTCACGTGGTCGCGCGGGCTGCTCGCCTGGGTCCGCTTCCACCAGGGTCGCGATGACGAAGCGCTCGAACTCGCGGTCGACGTCGGAGCCGATGCGCACGAACGCGGCGAAGTGTGGGGTGAGGCCATGATGGTCGTGCTCACCGGCGGGATCTCGCTGTGGTCCGGCCGCACGGGTCAGGCCGTCGACACCCTCCAGCACGCCGCTGACCTGTTCGACGGGATCTCCGACACGTTCGGGGCGCTGCAGTCACGCTGCAACCTGGCGCGGGCGTTGTCGATGCAGGGCGATCTCGCCGCAGGGCTCCGGGTTCTCGAGTCCGTGCGGGCCCACGACCTCGAAACCGGAGCGGACGACGTCATGGGCTTCGAACGCATCACCTCGCTCGCACTCGCGGTCCAGGTCGGCGACGTCACGATGGGCCACGACGTCCTGGGTGATGCCCATGCGATCCCGACCGACGTCGTCGGCAGCCCCGACCAGATCGTGGCGTCGGCCATGCACGCGCTGCAGTGCGGCGAACACGATGTCGCCCGTGCCGCGATCCGCGAGGTCACCGAGGAACGCGGTTACGTCTCGGCCGGCCGGGCGCTCGTGGCCGCTGTCGCCGGGGATCCCTCCGCGGCGCTCCACGAAGTGGGTCGCCTGATGGACGTCCCGCACACGTACCTCGACCTGACCTACGCCCGCCTCGCCGAGGCCATCGCCCACGTCCGGTCGGGTTCGGTGGCTGATGCGCGGGCGGTGCTCGCCATCGCGCTCGAATCCGTCGACGCCACCGGGGACCGGATCGCGCAGGCGATCGTCCGGCTCGCTGACGCGATCGTCGCAGAATCCGCAGGGCGTGACGATGCCCCCACCGCCCGCCGCGTCGCCGAGGAGCGTCTCGATGCTCTCGGGATCACGGCGGACGGGTGGCGGTCACTTCTCGGCGACGCGCTCGGCGTCAAGGCCGCCGTCTAGCCCAGCTGGCCGGTCCAGGGGGCTAGCCCGGCTGGTTGGTCACGCGGAGGTAAGGCTTCTTCGCATCGAAGTCGCCGAAGCGCTCCTTCGCGTCCTCGTCCGACACCGCCGGGGCGATGATGACGTCCTCGCCGTTCTTCCAATCCGCCGGCGTGGCGACCGAGTGGTTGGCAGTGAGCTGGAGGCTGTCGATCACGCGGAGCAACTCGTCGAAGTTGCGACCCGTCGACGCGGGGTAGGTGAGGGTCAGCTTGACCGTGTTGTCGGGGGCGATCACGAACACGGAGCGGACCGTGAGCGTGTCGTTCGCGTTGGGATGGATCATGTCGTAGAGGTCGGCGACCGTGCGATCCGGGTCGGCGAGCAACGGGTAGTTCAGTGCGTTGCCCGTGACGTCCTCGATGTCGCCCTTCCAGTCGTTGTGGGAGTCGACGGGATCGACCGACAGGCCGAGCACCTTCACGTTCCGCTTGTCGAACTCCGGCTTGAGGCCGGCCACGCGGCCGAGTTCGGTCGTGCAGACCGGGGTGAAGTCCTTGGGGTGTGAGAACAGGATCGCCCACGAGTCGCCCTTCCAATCGTGGAACGAGATGGTCCCTTCGGTGCTCTCTGCGGTGAAGTCGGGAGCGGTGTCGCCGAGTCGGATGGCCATGGGAGGTCCCCCTGGGAGTGGTGGTTGTTGGAACGGAGACGAGCCTAGCGACGTCGCCCCGAATCCCGACCTGACAAGTCGGGTTTCCATCAGAGAGCCGAAACTCGCGTCGTGACTCATGACACATGGCGTATCTAGCAAGTGCTTGATACTGTTAGCACTCGTACAGCACGCCCCCCCACCCCCCTCTCGCAACGACAACAGGAGCAACTCCAATGAGCAAGGTCATCACCACCGTCACCGACTACGAGGCCAAGGCGCTCGAGGCGATCGTCAAGGTCCAGGACGAGGTCCTCGGCTACGTCAAGCAGGCCGTGGAGTTCGTCGACGGTCGCATCTCGAACATCGAGCTCCCCTTCGAGCTCCCCGAGATCGAGGCGCTCGACGCCATCCTCGACGAGGTC
>JAPKDO010000334.1 GCA_028822535.1 Acidimicrobiales bacterium | reverse complement strand
GGGCGGCGTACGAGCGGCTGGCGTCGCAACACCCCCTCATCGCTGCATCGATGGACCGTCCACCGGGCGGCGCGTTGCGGTTCTGTGATGCGCCCGGTGGCGACCGGGTCATCGAGACCGATCTGTACCGCGAGTTCTACGAGCCGTTCGGCGTCCGATACCAACTGGTGGTGGAGCTTCCCGCCCCGCCCGATGTGGTGGTCGGCTATGCGCTGAACCGGAGTGCCTCCGGTGGGGAGTTCAGCGACCGCGACGTGGCCGTGCTCGACGCCATGAGCGCGCATCTGGCCATGCACCATCGCCAGGTCGTCGACCGTGAACGGTCGCGCGCCATCGCCGCCGAGGCCGACCGCAATGACGGGTGGGCGGTCCTGGTCGTGCGGTCCGACGGTTGGGTCGAGGACGCGACGTCGCCACTCGTCCTGGCGGCGCTCGCTCCCGAGGGGCGGGTGCCGGCCAGCGTGGCCGCCTTGTTGACGACCGACGATGGGACCACCAAGCCGAAGCCCGGCATGCGCGAGGTCGCCTTCGGAGGTGCTCGGTGGCGATGCGTCGTCCATCCGGTCGCAGTCGGTCCGAGCGTGCTGCTCGTCCGTCGGGTGAGCGAGGATCTCGATGAGGGTTCACGACTCGTCGGCCTCGGGCTCACCGCTCGCCAGAACGACGCCGCCATCGCGCTCGCTCGGACGGGCGCGTCCAACGCCGAGTTGGCACGATCGCTCGCCATCTCCGAAGGAACCCTGAAGAAGCACCTCGAGGCGGTGTTCCGGGCGCTCGGGGTCGAGAACCGGGCGGCGGCCGTGGCGGCGCTGCAACAGATGACGGGATGACGGAGGATGGGGTGACGTCGTTGTCGTCCCGTTGACGCCCTCGGTGTCCACTCGTGGACACGGCCGATCACGTCGAGTGGCCGATGGAGGGACGATGTCGGACCACGAGAGATCCGGAGCGACCGGGGAACCTGCTCCGGACGTGGAGGTCAGCGAGATCGAGGAGGCGCCGTGGGCGGATGCCCCGGTCATCGAACGGGACGCGGCCGCCGACCCCGACTCGGGGCCCGAGCAACCGAGGTCGTACCCACCGCTGTTCCGCAACGACGGACCCCACACCCACCGCTCCGACGGCGGGGAACTGCCCGACCAGGTCACCGCCATGCAACGGTCGATCGAGCACACGGTCGGGCTGCAGTACGGCATCGATCTCGATGGTTCGAGCCGGCTCCAGGCCTGGTCCGATCCGATCGGCCCCGGTCGCGAGGCGCACGCCATCGTGGTCCGGTTCGAACTCGACGAGACCCTGCGCCCGAAGCGGATGGACGAGTTCTCGCCCAATCCCACGGCGGCCGAGCTCTTCGTCCGCGTCGACCCCGAGGAGCCCTTCGAGGTGTTCGACGGCCCGACCCCGCGGTTCTACAACGGCTACGTCGCCATCCGCGACGCGGAGAACCTGCACATCGTCGGTGGACGACGCACGAAGTGGGCGGACTCGCCGGTCACCGCGGTCCGCTCCGCGCTCCAGGAGGTCCGATCCACACCGCTCGGTTCTGCACTGGCCGCCTCGGATGCTCGGCCCACGAGCGAGCTGCCGTACGAGATCCGCCACCCGGAGCGACGTCGGCCCCGAGGGTGCGCTCCCTGGGCGCTCGGTGGTCTGGCGGCCTTCCTCGGGCTCGTCCTGATGGGCTTCGTCGTGTTCGGCGGTTCCGGTGGCGACGGGTCCGAGGGCGAGGACCGGCGAGACGGGAGCGAGGGAGGCGACGCCATCGGGACCGGCGGGTCGTCGTCCGATCCGCCCGGGGTCCTCACCGGGTTCGGGTTGGACCCCGCGTCGTGGACGGTCGAGTGGTCCGTGGACCCCGACGGGGGGATCAGCTTCTCGATCGTCGACGCCGAGGGGCAGATCGTGCCCGCAACCTCGATCCGCCGAGCCGTGGCCGTGACCGCGATCATCAACCGACTGGTCCTCGAGGCGATGTTCGCCAACACCGTCTATGGGTGTGGAGCGACCACCGCCGACTACCGGGTCACCTGTCCTGCGGGTGCCGGCCCGGCCCCCGACGGCGAGTACCTGGTCGTCACGGTCGAACACGAGGGTCCGGTCGGTGAGGGCGCCGACCGCTTCACGTATGGCCTCGCGTTCGACGACGACGGCGACCGCAGCGACAACTTCCAGGCGATGCCACCGTTCGACGCCGATCTCTTCGCCGACACCGAACACTGGTACCGACTGGCCATCGAACCGGACGGCACCCGACGGCTGTGGGCCGACGGCATGGTCGACGGTGTTCCGGGCGTGCCGCGCTACTCGGCGGCAGCGGTCGTCGAACTCGGGAACACGCTGGTGTGGTTCATCCCCCGTGACGAAGTCCCCGGCCCCGAGCCGATGTTCCGGGCCACGGCGTTCCACGACGACGGACCCCAGGGCGACACGCCGGTGCCCGAGACATCCGGGGGTGACGTCACGGGTCTCGGTGTCGACGAACCGCTCATCGCCATCGATCCCGGGCCGGTGATGTTCGATCGACTCGATGCGCTGCCACCCGACGTCGACACCCCGCTGCCTCGTGTCGAACCCGTCGACGACCCGATGGCCCATGTCGCCGAGGTCTTGATCCGCGATCTCGAGCACCGGCTCAACGAGGCGTTGACTGCGGACGACCCCGATGCCGTCGTGGCGACGGTGTTGCCGCAGTTGCTGGCCGCTCCCGGAGGAGACGACTGCCGAGACGCGATGGAGTCGACGCTGGTGCAGGCGGACTCGGTCGAACTGACCGAGCTCCCGACGACGCCCGACCTCTCGTCCGGGGTCATGCTCTATCGACCGGTGGGGACCGTCCAGTACCCGACCGGCGAGGTCGCGTGGGGGCCGATCATGGTCCCGGGCTCGGACGGGCGGCTGTACTTCGTGTTGCCCTCCTGTGCGTGAGCGGGAGCGCCGCCAGAACCGAGACGTGGCCCGGTGACGGTGCCGTACGATCGGATCCGGCGAGCGGGCACGAGATCGGGTTCGGATCGCCGGCCCGACATGCGCAGCGTCGACCATCCTCCGACTCCACCACCGGATTCAGTCGACCGACCGCGCCTCGTGCGACGGCTCGAGGGGCGATTCTCCGTCCCCCTCACCATCGTGACCGGCGGTGGGGGAGCAGGAAAGACCACGGTGCTCGGCCAGGCTGCCGTGACCGGAGACGAGCGCACCGACGTCTGGATCGCCGCGACCGAGTCCGACGACCCGGACCGTCTCTGCCGTCGCATGATGGCAGCGGTCGGCCAACCCGACCCGGCCGGCACGGTCGGGGTCGAGGCCGTCGCGGACGCACTGCTCGCTCGAGCGCCCCAGCAGGTGTGCGTCATGGTCGACGACGCCCACCGACTCCCCTCGCTCGAGGCGCTGGAGGCGTTGGTCGCGGTCATGCCCCGCAACGGCCATCTCCTGGTGGGTTCCCGACGCCGCCCGGAGCTCGGTCTGTCGCGGCTCGACGCGGCAGGCCGCCTGCTCCAGATCGACCAGGACGAGTTGCTCATGGACGACGCGGAGGTTGTTGCGGTCGCTCGGGCGCGAGGCGTCGACCGGTCGCAGATCGAACCGGCTGGCGGGTGGCCGGCGCTCGTCGAGCTCCTGAGTCGGCATGGCTCGGGAATCGATCCGGCGATGGTCGTCGACGAGGTGCTCGGCGACCTCGAACCCGAGCGCGCCGATGCGATGGCGGCGTTCGCGTTCGTGGGTGGTGGCGACGACGAGATGGCCCGCGCCGTCGCCGGGATGCCCTTGGCCGCACTCGTCGACGGTCTCCCGCTCGTCGCGGGGGACGGCCGTCGGTCGGCTCGTCCTCACGACCTCTGGTTCGAGACGATCGGCGACCGACTCGACGCCGCCGCCCGCACCGCGGCCGCCGTCGCCGGTGCGGCCGTCCTGCGCGATCGGGGTGATCTCGATGGGGCGATCGAGCTCGTGGCACGGGTCGACCATCCGTCGACGTTTCGCTCGCTCGTCCGGACCGCGTGTCTCGAAGCGGTCGACCGGGGACGTCACCTCGATCGCCTCGGAAGGTGGCTGAAGCTGGCGCCGAGCGCGGTCGCGCCGA
>JAPKDO010000333.1 GCA_028822535.1 Acidimicrobiales bacterium | reverse complement strand
GTCGCCGTGGCGACGGTCGGAGAAGACATGGCGCGACCGCAGTCGTATCTCGGTGGCCTCGGTGGCCTCGGTGGCCTCGGTGGCCTCGGTGGTCATGCCGCAGTCTCGCCGAGTGTGCGGGCGAAGACGTGGGTGTGGGCGGTCTCGAGCACGACTCGGTAGCCGTGGCGGACGTAGAACGGACTCGCCAGCCGCTTCGGGCCCACGACGTCGTACGCGATCGACGTGACGCCGACCATGCCGGTGATCCCCTGCTCGACAGCGAGCGACTCCGCACACGCCAGCAGTGCGCCTCCGATGCCTCGATCGCGTAGCTCGGGGGCCACCAACAGGTTGGCGATCTCGCCGACATCGGGTGCGAACGACTTGCAGAGCAGGAACCCCGCGAGGGGTCCGCCGGTCCACGCACCGACGCACGGCCATCCGTCGATCCACGCGCCGATGATGTCGAGATCGGCGGGGCGACCCGTATGTCGGTGGAACAACGCCCCGACGTCGTCGAGGTCCTCCCGGGTGAGTCGTCCGGTCCTGATCGAGGGCTGGGTCATCGTGAACAGATGGCCGGCGTCACGTGGAGGCCGGCGTCACAAGGCGGCAGTCGATCCAGGAGTCGAGGGCATCAGAGCTGCGGACGCTGACGATGAGCGCGTGGCGAGGCTCGGTGCCGGTGTGGACGACCGCATGCCAGAGGCGCTGCGAGTCGACGACGGTGCGCGCTCCGAGTGGGAGCGGCAGTCGGCGTTCGGTGTCGGGCCGAGGACGTCCGGTGTCGTCACGATCCATCAGGAGGAGGTAGCTGTCGGGGTGGTGCGAGAGCTCCTGCCAGAACCGCACGATCCAGCCGTCGCTTTCCGGGTTCAGCCGGTTGTTCTCGTCCCGGTGCATGTTTGCGATCGCTTCGGAGCGACCCTGCGGCTGAAGGCGGATGACGCGGGCACGGCCGACGCGCCCGCCGAGCGTCCCGAGTTCTTCGACGATCGAGCGAAGCGCCGGCGATCGCTCGGCGTTGACCGTCCAACAGCCATCGACATCGGCGCGGCCGTGGGACCAGAACGGGCCGCAGTCGAGCGCGCCGTTCGCCGAGGTCAGCGGGGCGAACGCACTGTCGCCACCGCTACGCCACGGGATGAACTCGAGGCCATCCACCTCGTGCGCTGCACCGTCTTGGTCCGCCGGCCGCAATGACACGAATCCGTCGTCACCGAGCGCGTCGAGACGGGGGTGCGGCGTGGAGTCAGCGATACGCGTGCTCCAGTGACTGCTTGGCGGCAAGGTGTCCATGAGCTGAGTTCCGGCCAGGGCGGAGTACCGTCGGCGACGGGCGGACTCACGCATGTTCGGACACGGTTCTAGCAGAGTAGGTCGCGGGGTCGGAGCGACGACAGGCATCCCGCCACCACGGCCGATGGGTTCTGTAGCGTCGCTGATCATTCCCCGGCAATCCGGGATGACCTGCTCCGCTGCCGCAGCGAGGACCGCTCCCATGCCCGATCGCCCGCCCATCGTCATCGACGACTGCGAGGTGGACGGGTCCAGCGCCGTCGGCCACTTCCGTATCTGCGACGAACAGATCCCGATTCGATTCTCCGACGTCGCCCCCGAACCGGACACGGCGGTCGAGGCATTCGCCGCCATCGGCCAGATCATGGGGATGGAGACCCATCAATCTGTCGTCTGCCGACCCCGCTTGAGTCGGACCTACCACCGCACGATGAGCCGCTTCCAGGCCATCCACGTCGCCCATTTTCCCGATCAGCAGGCTTCGCCGGTGCTCGGCGCTCGATGGCCACGGGGTCGCCCCCGTCGCGAGCGCCCCGTCGACCCGGCGACCGACGACCGACGTGTGGGCGCGTTCTTCTCGGGCGGGGTCGACTCGCTCGATCTCCTGGTCGAGTGGTGGGACGAGATCGACGATCTGGTGTTCGTACGCGGCTTCGACATCGAACCCGACGACGTGGCCCGGAACGACGACGTGACGGCGTGGGTCCGTGCCGAGGCCGAGGCGGCCGGCAAGCCGCTCCTCGTGCTCGAGACCGACATCAGGCGGCTCCTGGTCCCTCGGAGCGACTGGACATGGACGGTCTACGGCGGCCTCATCGCCACGGCCATCCTCCTCGGGCGGACCCACCGGCTGGTGATGTGCGCGGCCTCGGTCGCCGATCGCCACTTGCCTCCCGAGGCGCACGGCCACCGAGCGAGTCCATTCGGGAACGAACGTTCCGTGCTGCGGATCGAGGGGCGGATCGCCACTCGTGTCGAGAAGTTGGAGCGAGTGGCTGCATCGGGTCTGGCCAAGGACTCGCTCCGGGTCTGCTGGCAGAACGTTCCCGGCACGATCAACTGCGGTGTGTGCGACAAGTGCACGCGCACCCTGGTCGGACTGGCAGCCATCGACCGGCTCGGCCACTTCTCGAGCCTCCCGGACACCGTCGACCTCGATCGTGTCGCTGCGCACCCGGCGATCACGCGATCGGATCGCGCCTACCTGATCGAAGCAAGGGATGCCGCCGCGAGCACGGGCCACGCCGACGTGGTCGAGGCACTCGACACCGCGCTGCGCGTCGGCGCCCGCTGAGGTCAGCCGGACTCCCACTCCCCTGCCAGCGGCCGGGCAGCATCGAGCAGCCACTCGACCGCCTCGCGGTAGTCCGACTTGGTCGGGGTGCCCGTCAGATCACGGTCGACGTCCTCGACCGCGGCCTCGAGGACGTACAGGCGGTCTCGGAGACCGTCGAGTGCGGCGCGGGTCATCACGAGTTCGTCGTCGGACAGGCCGACCTCGGCCGATCGCTGACGCGCTTCGTAGTCGCGCTGGCGGCACGACCGGCGACAGAACTCCTTGGGTCGGCCCGGCCCCGACTTCACCGTGAACGGGCGCGCACACCATCGGCATCGCTTGTCCGGATCGGCCATGCCCCCATCGTGGCCCGTCGGCACGTCACCTCGGTGGACGTCGGGTGCAGATGAGCGGGCGTCGAGCCGGCGGGATGGGGCAGGATCGAGACGTGGGACTCTTCAAACGCAAGCCCAAGGACGACTTCAAGGCGCTGGCGAAGGAACGTCGCAGGTCCGAGGACGACCAACCGTGGTTCGCGACGGCCGACGACGGTCCGGAACTGGAGGTCGAGACCGGCATCGGTTCGAACCTCCGCGACGGTGCCCACCGCCCCGATCGTTGACGGTCACGGCCGGACGATGATGGCGAATGTGGTGTCGGTGCGGTCGGCCCACCGGTGTTTGTACGGCATGTCCATCCCGAGGTCGTAGAGCCGGACCGCTTCGTCTGCGAGCGCTCGGATCTGGGCCATCTGCAACAGATGGCCGACGCCCGCGTCGGCATGGTCCCGGTGATACGACAGTTGGAGTCCCCGGTAGTGGTCGCCGCGAACGCCGCCGAGCACGAAGCCGATGTCGGTCTCGCCAGAACGGGCGACCATCACGCGCAGGTGGTCCCGGCCGGCGAGGCGCACGCACATGCGTCGGTAGAAGTCGGCGAGGTCGGGGCTGACGAGCCCGGTCCCGTCGCTCCCCTTCCACCCGGATGCCTCGATCGCGAGAAGTCGGTCGAACACGTCGTCGGGTGCCGCTGCTGACACGTCGACGATCTCGACGCCACTCGTCGCAGCGTCCCGCTCCAAGCGTCGCATGCGCTGCCGGAACCGGCTGGACCGACGGGCGAACCATGCGTCGAACCCGTCGTCGAGGTCGGCACGCAGCCGGTGCTCGTCGGGGCCGCGGAAGAGGGTCCAACGACCCTCGGCCACCCGAGCGATGGCCGCCGTGAGCATCGAGTCCTCCCGCTGGCCCGCGATGACCGCTGCGTCCCAGTCGTCTTCGATGTCGACCCGATGCACCAGCATCTCGGCTGCAGCCATGGGTGAGCCGACGACGGGAGAGGCGAATCCCCACACGGGGTCGAGGCCGACGAGGACACGGCCGTCGTCCGTCTCCGACCGCCGCAGGCCGCAGAACGCCCGGCCGTCGCCGACGACGACGGGCGGGGCGACCTCGGGGAAGGAAGCGGCGGCGGCGAAGGACCAGATCGACGACGCGCAGAATCCGTCGAGCCCCGGTGAACGATCGACGGC
>JAPKDO010000332.1 GCA_028822535.1 Acidimicrobiales bacterium | reverse complement strand
CGCCGCCGGGCTCGAGGGGTGAGCATCGGTTCTGACACCGTTCGTACTTTCGAACACTGTTCGACGTTTGTCAACCTCAGCGCACTCACCGTTTTCTGACACCGCGTCAGATATCTGCGAGAATCGAGGTCATGGCAGCGTCGAGTCCGAACCGCGGAATCCGATCGATCGGCGCGCACATCCCGACCCGGCGCCTCGATCGCGCCGAGATCACGGCGACGTTCGGCAAGGGCGGTGGGCGTGGCACACGGGCCGTCGCTTCGTTCGACGAGGACACCACGACCATGGGCGTCGAGGCCTGCCGAGCGGGCGAGGTGTGCGCTGGCGACCCGCAGCTGATGGCGTTGTGGTTCGCCACGACCGACCCCGCCTATCTCGACAAGACCAACGCCACCGCGATCCATGCCGCCCTCGGCGTTCGGCGACCGTGTCCCGCCCTCGACTTCGGTGGCGGACTCCGGTCGGGGATCGGCGCGCTGAACGCGGCGCTCCGGGCCACCGGCGACATCCTCGTCGTGGCCTCCGACCGACGCAGCGGCCTCCCCACGAGCGCCGACGAATCGACCGGCGGCGACGGTGCCGGCGCGATCCGCATCGGCGACGCCGACGACGGTCCGCTGCTCGCCACCTTCGTCGCCGACGCATCGGCCACCGAGGAGATCCTGGACCGCTGGCGCACCCCGGGCGACGACCGGTCCCGAGCCTGGGAGGAACGGTTCGCCGAATCGACCTACGTCGACCTCGCCACCGACACGTTCGGGCGAGCACTGGACCGCGCCGACCTCGAGGCATCCGACATCGACGTGCTCGTGGCGACGGGCATGCACGGGCGGGCGCTCGGTCGGGCGACCAAGAAGCTCGGCGTCGAGACGGTCGCCGACAACCTCGACTCGACCGTCGGCAACACCGGCGTGGCGCAGCCGTTCGTGACGCTCGCGTCGGTCCTCGAGGCGGCGACGCCCGGCCAGACGATCGCCATGGTCCACCTCGCCGACGGCTGCGACGTCGTGATCCTGCGTACGACCGACCACGTCGCTGGCTGGTCGCCGCGGCGCTCCGTCGCAGACCAGGTCGAGGCCGGAAGCCCCCTGACGTACGGCCAGTTCCTGGCCTGGCGCGGGCAGGTCGAGGTCGAGCCGCCCAACCGTCCGGGCCCGAATCGAGTGTCGGCATCGGCGGCGCTGCGGCGAGGCGACTGGAAGTTCCGCTTCACGGGTTCCCGCGATCGTGCGACCGGCATGCTCCACCTCCCGCCTGCCCGGGTCTCCGAGAAGGGCGGCGGGGTCGACGACATGGAGCCGGTCGTGATGGCCGACGTACCCGGCACGATTGCCGCCGTCACCATCGACCGCCTCGCGTACTTCCCCAGTCCGCCCGCCGTGTTCGCCATCGTCGACTTCGACGGTGGCGGCCGGGCGCCACTCGAGTTGACCGATGTCGCCGACCCCGGCCGGGTGGCCGTGGGCGATCGGGTCGAGCCCACCTTCCGTCGGCTCTCCACCGCGGACGGCATCCACAACTACTTCTGGAAGGTGAGGCTTGTCTGATGGGTTCCCACGGCATCACCGACCAGGTCGCCATCATCGGCGCCGGCTGCATCCCCTTCGGCGAACGGTGGGACGACAGCCTCGACGACATGATCGTCGATGCGGCCCAGCAGACGTACGTGTCGGCCGGGGTCGCGCAGGACGACGTCGACGCCTTCTGGTTCGGCACCGCCCAGTCGGGCATGTCCGGCATCACGATGGCCGGGCCGCTCAAGATCCACGGCAAGCCGGTCAGTCGCGTCGAGAACTCCTGTGCCACCGGTTCCGAGGCCATGCGCCAGGCCGCGTACGCCGTGGCGTCCGGTGCCTACGACGTCGTGATGGCGCTCGGCGCCGAGAAGGTGAAGGACTCGGGCTACGCCGGGCTCAACGCCCACCCGATCCCCACCGACGGCACCAACCGCACGCTCACCGCCGCAGCGATGTTCTCGCTGCTCATGCCGGCCTACGCCGAGCGCTACGGCGTCAGCCACGACGAGGTCCGCTACGCCTGCGCCCAGATCGCGTCCAAGAACCATGCCAACGGGGTGAAGAACCCGCTCGCCCAGTTCCGGCGCGAGATGTCGGCCGACAAGATCTGCGGCATGCCCGCCGTCGCCGGTGGCTTGAGCGTCTTCGACTGCGCGGGCGTGGCCGATCAACACCGTCGGCGGACTCAAGGCCTTCGGCCACCCGGTCGGAGCGTCGGGCCTGCGGATGATCTACGAGATGTGGCTCCAGCTGCGCGACGAGGCCGGCGAGCGCCAGATCGACCGCAAGGGCCGCACGCTCGGTCTCACCCACAACCTCGGCGGCTATCCCGGCGAGATGGTCAGTTTCGTCGGCATCTACGGCAACGAACCCTCCTCCTGAGCAAATCTCCCGTCGCTGCCTCACACCTGGTGTGACCCACCGGCGAGAATTCCCCTGTGGAGGAGATCACCGACCCGGTCGACGGGACCCGCTGGACCATTGACGTCGAGTTCCTCGCGTCCAACTGGCGCTGCAGGTGGGGTGACGGCTGCCTCGGGATCCTCGACGAGCCCGCCGAGGAGCTGATGCAGGGGTGCTGCTCGGTCGGGGCCGAGATGCTCGACGTCGAGGAAGCGATGCTCACCGCAGCGCTGGCCCCGACGCTCGATCCGGAGAAGTTCCAGTTCCACGCCGAAGCGGCGGACGGCGGCGTGTTCTCCGATGGCACCCGCACCAACACTCGCGTGGTGACCGATGCCGAGGGCCACGGCGCCTGCATCTTCCTCAACCGGCCCGGGTTCTCCGGCGGCGCCGGATGTGCGCTGCACCTCGCCGCCGTCGAGGCCGACGAGGCGCCGATGGACTGGAAGCCCGAGGTCTGCTGGCAGTTGCCGCTCCGCATCGACCGCTCCGACGATCGGACCGAGGCGACGCTTCGCCGTTGGTCACGTTCGGACTGGGGATCGGACGGGGCGACGATGCACTGGTGCTGCACGGAGGGCGAACTCGCGTACGACGGCGACGAACCCGTGATCGACTCGCTCTCCGAGGAGATCGAGGCGCTCGTCGGACACGAGGTCGCCGTCGAGATCCGCAACCGGATCTTGCGTCAATAGTTGCGGAGGGGTCTCCACGATTGACGCAAGATCCCGTGTGGGGTGGGTCAGCCGAGGAGGTCGGTGACGGGGAGCTTCTCGATGGCGAGGGGGCCGATGGTCGATGGATCGGTGCCATGCACCACGCATCGTTCGACGCGGGAAGCATCCATGGCGCCGATGACCGCTCGGAGCGCGATCGTGCCGTCGTCGTCGAGCGTGGCGTGGGCGCCGGCGGGCAGGTCACAGTCGCCGCCGAGAGCGACGAGGAAGGACCGTTCGGCATCGAGCTGGCGTCGGCTCGGCGCGTGCTCGATCGCGGTGACGGCCTCGATGGTCGACGCGTCGTCGGCTCGACACTCGATGGCCAACGCGCCCTGCCCGACCTGCGGCGTCATCACGTAGCCGGGGAGCCAGTCATCGATGGACGACTCCATTCCCTGCCGGAGCAATGCGGCGCCGGCGGCGATCACCGCCGTGATCTGGCCCCCGACTGCCGGCATGCCGACCTGGCCGACGCGGCGTTGGATGTTGCCGCGCAGTTCGACGAAGCGGAGGTCCGGACGCAGGTCTTGGAGCTGGACTCTGCGACGGTTGGAGCCGGTCGCGACCACCGAGCCGACGGGGAGGTCGACCAGCGCGGAACCGACGAGGACGTCGCGAGCGTCACCGCGCTCGGGCACGGCGGCGAGGGCGAGACCCGGCACGGTCGTCGAGGGGAGATCCTTGGCGGAGTGAACAGCGAAGTCGGCTCGCCCGTCGAGGACGGCCTGTTGGACCTCCTTGGCGAAGGCGCCCTTGCCGCCGATGTCGGAGATCGGCTTCGTGAGGTCGGTGTCGGGGGCCGACGTCATCGGCACCAACTCGACCTCGAGGCCGGGATGCGCCGTCTCGAGCAACGCCTTGACGTGCTCGCTCTGCCACAGCGCCAAGGGCGACTGCCGCGTGGCCGCGCGTAGCGGTGTCATGCGGGATGTCGTGAGGCGCAGCCGAACAACTCCAGAGGTG
>JAPKDO010000032.1 GCA_028822535.1 Acidimicrobiales bacterium | reverse complement strand
CGCCTGTTGCCTGAACCCGGACTCTCGCCACAGTCGATGTGGCTTGAGTACGACGCGACCGGCGACCTGTACGCATGGGACTACCTCCTCGACGCCGTCGCACTCTCGTCCTCGACCGAAGTGTGGGAGCCGCTGCCGCGGATCCCGTTGGAAGAGCGTGAGTGCTATGCCCGTGGGGCGTCGACTCGCGCGCAAGTTCTCATGACCTACTGCGGCGTCGGTGCGGTCCTCGACCGCGCGACCAGATCCTGGACCCAGTTGTCACTCCCGATCTCACAGATCCCGCCAATAGGTACGCCCGACGGCATCGTGTTCTTCACTTCGTCGGGGGCAGTGCTCCTGCCGAGCGAGTGACGGATCGTCGTCCGGAGATCCCGGTCTACGGTCGGCGGAAGGTCGATGACCTGTTCGGTCTCGTGTCACGTCAGAGATCGCTGCGTCGAACGGGGGAGCCCGAAATGGTTGTCAGCTGCACCGCGACACTTGAGGGTGCTCGTGCGTCTGTAGGTCGTTGAAACGAACGAAGGGAAAATCGAGTGGCAGCTCCGCCCGACTTGGTGGCGTTCTGCACCAAGGAACACCCGCGTCTCGTCGGGGCTGTGGCCATCTACACCGGTGATCGCCTCCTGGCCGAGGAGATCGCTCAGGAGGCGCTTGTGCGGACGTGCGAACGGTGGAACTCGGTGAGGGGGATGTCGGCACCAGGAGCGTGGGCGCACCGAGTGGCGATGAATCTGGCGAAATCGAGGTTTCGTCGTCGTGCGCTCGTGCGCTCGAGCGGCGAGTAGCGGCGCGGACCCGTGTCGTTGAGGCGTTCGACGACGGCTCCGACGACGTGCTCGCGATCCGCGAGGCGATTCGTCGGCTCGCGCCACGACAGCGGGAGGCGGTCGTGCTACGTCACTTCGTCGGGCTCACGGTGGACGAGGCAGCCGACGCGATGAAGGTGAGCCCCGGCGCGCTCCGGTCGCTGACGCACCGGGCGACTCAGCAACTGAACGCGCTTCTCTCGGACTCCAGCGACGAGGTGGACCATGCCTATTGACGACTGGGAGAGCCGGGTATCGGGCTTGAGCGTGCCTCCATCGAGTCCCGTGGACCCGGAAGCCCTTTGGAACACTGCTCAGCAGCGTCGACGCCGCCGCCGGATCGGCGTTTCCGTCGCGGCCACCGTGCTCGTGGTGGGAGTCGGTGTCGCCGCAGCAGTGGGGCTGGACGACGACTCCGACTCGCGCGTTGACACCGACGTCGCCAACGGCGGAACTTCGACGACGTCCGCTCCCGATCGGACTGATTGTGGTGCGCTGCTCGAGAGCCTTCTCGATCCGGAAACGGACGCGGTTCTGTTCCTCCAGCCGGAAGCCACACCGGCCGAGGTGATGGACAAAGCGGACGCGTTGCGGTCTCGCTCCGACGTGGCCGATGTCTTGGTTCACGGCAAGGAGACGGTCTACGACCAGTTCCGGCAGTCGTGGGCCGACAGCCCACAGGTCGTCGAGACGGTGACCCCGGAGATCCTCCCGTGGCAGATCGAGGTGGACCTCGTCAGCAACGAAGATCCCGCCGCGCTCGACTTCGTGCTCAGCGAGAAACTCTCGTCCGAACAGGAGTCGCTCCAGAACAGTGGCAGCCCGCCGCTCGTCCGCGAGGTGGTGCCGCGTTCGGAGGTCTCGTCGACTGTGCGGCCGTGCGGCCCGGAACCCACGGACGAACCCGAGCCGGCTACCACAACGGTACCGATCGCCGAGGAACCCAGTGCCGCCGATGAAGCGCTCATCCAGGACTTCCTTCGCTTCGCGGGTGATCCCACTGAGGCGAACCTCGCCGTCCTCCCGCTCGGGCCCGAGATCTCACTAGGTCTCGGGAGTGATCTCGTCGCAGTTCGATCGGCGGAGGACCTCGCCGATCCCTCCGAGTGGGTGATCGAGCTACCGGACGGAGAGCCGTTCCGCGCGAGTACAGGCACGTTCTCCGCCGTGGACACCGCGGCCCGCGCATCGTCCACTTCGGTCTCCGTTGGTGAGCACCCGCATTGCGCGTCCCCACCGATTCCGTCACCCCACGAGGTGGCCGGACTTCGCCGGGTCAGTGTCCAAGGCAACTGGGAGGATGGCGCCGACGCGCCGCCTTCTTGCCTGTCCTGGTTCACCGTCGACTTCTTCGTCGCTGACAACGGTCAAGTCACGGCCATCACCCTCGACCTCTGGGAACCTTGACCCGCTCCGGCTCGCCCTACATCCATCCCTACAACTGTCCGATACGCGCCAACACCGGCTGACACGGAATCCGGAAAAGGCCAGCTCAGACGGGCTAAATGGCACTCGCCGGACGACTTGAATCGACCATGGACATCTTCGAAGGCACCGAGCAGATCCAGCAGGGCATCGTCGCCCGGGCCATCTCCGAGGGCCGCATCGATCCGCTCCGCCAGAACCGCTGAAGCGCCCGGCCAGCGCTCCGATCCTCAGCGACCGTGAGACGGGGCACGTCTGTCAGGATCGGCCGGTGACCGAGACGGTGGACGACACGCTCCGGGTACCGCAGGGGTCGTTCGTTCTCCGTCGCCACGGCGACGGCGGCGACCCGTCGTTGCGGGCGTGGGACGCCGCCGACGAATACGTCCTCCACCGCATCGCGGACGAGGGCATCGACACCGCCGGTCGTTGGCTGGTGGTCGACGACGGGTCGGGTGCCCTTCCCGTCGTCCTCGCTGCGATGCCGGGTTCCGACGTCGCGACGTGGACCGACTCGGTCGTCACCGAGCACGCACTCCTCGCCAACCTCGAGCGGAACGACCGCACCGCCGACGCCGTGACGGTGGTCCCCAGCACGGAGACGCCGGCCGGAATCGTCGACTTCGTCGTGGTGAAGGTGCCCCGTGCGAAGGCGCACCTCGACGACCTGTTGCGCCGACTGCGTCCGCTCCTCGCGGATGGAGCCCTCGTGATCGGCGCCGGGATGACCAAGGCGGTCCATCGATCGACCATCGACTCGTTCGAGACGCATCTCGGGCCGACGCCGACGAGCCTCGCCCGGAAGAAGGCTCGACTCCTCCTGCCGGAGGTCGACGATCGCGACGTCGCTCCGACCGACTCGGAACCGGCGCAGTCCGAGTGGGAGACGCCCTGGGGCCTGCGGGTCACCGGCATGCCGAACGTCTTCTCGTCCACCGGTCTCGACGCAGGCACACGCCTGCTCCTGGACCATCTTCCCGAGGTGCCGAAGGACGGCGTCGCCATCGACCTCGGGTGTGGGACCGGCGTGATCGCCGCCACCCTCGTGACGCGGTCGCCGGGGCTCCGGGTCGTGTGCTGCGACGAGTCGCACCAGGCGGTGGCGTCCGCACGTGCGACGGTCGGGCGGGTCACCGACGACGCCGCGTTCCACACAGCCGATGTGCTCGCCGGCGTCGCGGATTCATCAGCGGACCTCGTCGTGGTCAACCCGCCGTTCCACGCCGGCGGAGCGCGGACGTCGACGGTCGCACGGCGCATGTTCTCCGAGTCCCGACGCGTGTTGCGGCCGGGCGGTCGACTGTTGGTGGTGGGCAATCGTCATCTCGGTCACCACGTGCCGTTGAAGCGGATGTTCGGTGCCGTCGACACCGTCGCCTCGAATCCGAAATTCGTGGTCCTGGGAACGACCCGATGAGGTCTGCTCGCTTCAGTCCGCGGGGAGTTCCGGGCGCGGTTTTCCCGGAGCGGCCGTTCGGGCCAGGATCCCGAGTGTCGCCCGCAGCGCGCTCTCGGGGATGATCGGGAAGATGTCGGCTTCCTTCCACTGCGGGTCGATCTCGGACCAGTCGTAGTACGACGTCACGAGCGTTCCACCCTCGATCGGCTCGAGTCGGTAGCCGTAGACGTGGCCGATCTGCGGCTTGATCTGTCCCTTGATCGTCCAGGCGATCTCCCGGTCCTGTTCGAACGCGGTGATGTGGACCTCGACGTCGTAGAGGCCCATCGGGAAATCGTTCAGCGCCTCGCGGTCCATGTGGATGGTGAACGTGTCTCCGACGGCCGTCGCCGGTTCGCCCGTGGACGACATCAGCATGCCGCTGGCGTCGATCGCCACATGACCCTCTGGCGAAGACACGATCCCGAAGACGGAGGCCGCGTCGGCCGCGATGGCGCGTTGGACTTCGAGACGTTCGGTCATGACGCCATCATGGCAGGAGGGTCTGCCCCGGGCCGGACGTCGCGCTCCCGGATGTGGCGGTAGGTTCCGAGTCATGGCAGAGATCGTGGAATTCGCAAGCAACGGCAACACCGCCCGCGGCTACCTGGCCGCGCCGGCCGGGGACTCCGGGCCCGGCGTCATCGTCGTCCAGGAGTGGTGGGGACTGGACTCGGGCATCAAGGAGATGGCCGACCGGCTCGCAGCGGCGGGGTTCGTCGCGCTGGCCCCCGACCTCTACCACGGCGAGTTGGCGGCACACGACGAGATGGACAAGGCCGGCCAGTTGATGACCGAACTCCCCATCGACCGCGCCGGTCGCGACATGAGCGGTGCCATCGACTTCTTGGCCGACCACGACGCCACGACCGGCGATGCGTTGGGCGTCGTCGGGTTCTGCATGGGGGGCATGCTCACGTTCGTCCTCGCCTCACTGCGGCCCGACAAGATCAAGGCCGCGGTGCCCTTCTACGGATTCCCGCCCATGGAGGACGGACCGGCCGACCTGTCGAAGATCGAGGCGGTGGTCCGTGGCCACATGGCCGAGAACGACGACTTCTTCCCGCCCGAACAGGCCGAGGCGCTCGAGGCGTACCTCCAGGGGTTGGGAAAGGACGTCACCCTGACGGTGCACCCCGGCACCGGACACGCCTTCATGGCGCCGCACGACGCGATGGGCTCTCACGACCCGGAACTCGCCGAGAAGATCTGGCCCGAGGTCACCGGTTTCCTCCACGACCAGCTGGGCTGACTCGGCGGGCGCTCAAGTCGTCGGCCGAACCGGCCGACATCATCGGCATGTCCCGCACGCCGCTCGCGCCCCAGTGGCTGTCGCATCATCACGTCGACGAGGCCGACCGGTGCGTGCGGATCGGCGACACCCACGTCTGTCGTCGTTGTCTCGCCATGTTCGCCGGATTCTTTCCGGCGCTCGCATTGTTGGTGTCGCCGTGGAACGACGACCTCCAGTCCGGCGACATCGGTCTCGTGCTCGCGCTCACCGTCGTCGCCGGCATCGAGTTCGTCCAGGTCGTCCGCCATCGCATGCCGTACAGCGCTCGGCGCGTCCTCGTGCTGAGCCCGGCGCCGGGTGCCGTGCTCGCCTGGTTGGGCGTGACCGGCTTCGCCGACGGACTCGGGCCGGCGCACCTGGCGTTCGGTGCCTTCGGACTCGCCGCGCTCACGGTGTTGTTCTGGTTCGGGACGGTGGAGCGCTCCACTCGCGCGTCCCGTCCGTAGGATCCCTCGGATGGCTGCACAGACCATCCTCGTGACCGGCGGGGCCGGCTACATCGGGTCGCACACCTGCGTCCAGCTGCTCGCCGCCGGACACGACGTGGTCGTGGTCGACAACCTCTCGAACTCCTCGACCGTCGCGCTCGACCGGGTCGCCGACATCGCCGGTCGATCGGTGGCATTCCACGAGGTGGACCTCCGGGACCGAGTCGCGCTGGCGGAGGTGTTCGACGACCACGACGTCGATCGCGTGGTGCACTTCGCCGGGCTGAAGGCGGTGGGTGAGTCGGTCGAGATCCCCGTCGCCTATTACGACAACAACATCGTGGGTACCGTCAACCTGCTCAACGCGATGGCCGACCACGAGGTGTTCGATCTCGTCTTCTCCTCGTCGTGCACGGTCTACGGCGAGCCCGAGGTCGTCCCGATCACGGAGGACGCGCCGATCGGCGCCGTCAGCCCGTATGGACGGACCAAGCTCTACATCGAGGAGCTGCTGCGCGACGCCGCCGCAGCCGACAAGCGGTGGCGGACGGTCCTCCTCCGCTACTTCAATCCGGTCGGTGCGCACCCGAGCGGCACGATCGGCGAGGACCCGACAGGCATCCCCAACAACCTGATGCCCTACGCCATGCAGGTGGCCATCGGTCGTCTCGAACGGTTGCGGGTCTTCGGCGGGGATTACGACACGCCCGACGGCACCTGCATCCGCGACTACATCCACGTGGTCGACCTGGCCGACGCACATCTGGCGGCGCTCGGTGCGCTCGACCGGATCGAGGGGTGCGAGGCGGTCAACGTCGGGACCGGCACCGGATCGTCCGTGCTCGAGGTCGTGGCTGCTGCGAGCAACGCCGTCGGCGCCGACATCCCCCACGACGTGGTCGACCGGCGCCCGGGCGACGTCCCGTGTGTGTTCGCCGACACCGGACGCGCCGAGTCGCTGTTGCGGTGGTCGGCCCGACTCGACCTCGCCGACATGTGTCGCGATCACTGGAACTGGCAACGCCAGAATCCCGCCGGCTACGGGAGCTGAGTTCGATGCGGGGGAGTGGCGACGGGTTCGTCCGGTGCAGCGACGGCCACACACGATGGGGGCGCTTCGGAGCAGCGGGCGCGCTGTTCGTCCACCGAGCGGACGGCGAGCCGAAGGTGATGTTGCAGATGCGTTCGGCGTGGGCGCACGAAGGCGGCACGTGGTCCGTGGCCGGCGGCGCGTTGGACGAGGGCGAGACGTCACACGAAGGAGCCCTTCGCGAGGCGGCGGAGGAGGTCGGTGCGGTCCCGGATCACACCATCGTCGGCGAGGTCGTGTTCGCCCCGGCCAGCGACTGGGCATACACGACGATCGTGGTCGAGGTCGCGGCACCGTTCGGGCGGAGCGCGAACTTCGAGACCGACGCCGTGGGGTGGTTCACGGTCGACGAGGTCGACGCGTTGCCCTGCCATGCCGGCTTCGCGGCTGCCTGGCCCGAACTCCGGACCATCGTCGAGACGACCGACCCCGCTGTTCTGGGTCCCTGAATCGACCCACCGAGGTCGACAAACCGACCCGGAACGATCTGGGTGGCCCGGTTCAGGGGGTGAAGGCCCGAACGTCCGGGGCGCCGAGCCGACGCTCGTCGGCGGTGCGGTCGTCGGCGGCCTCCTGGCTGTCGAGTTCGGCGGCGACGCGGAGGCGGTAGGCGCCGACTTCGGCTGCGATGGTCGCCTCGTCCCAGTCCAGGACTCGGGCCATGATCCTCGCGGCAACCGGGGCGGCCGAGACGCCGCGGTCCGCCGTCTCGATCGAGATACGCGTACGCCGGGTCAGCACGTCGTCGAGATGCAGGGCCCCCTCGATCGCTGTGGCCACGTGGACCTCGACCGCGAGGTACTGGTCGGTACCGGGCAGATGGTCGCCCAGCGTGGGGTCCTGGCGGAGCAGTTCGAGCACCTCGGTGGTCTCGGCGCCGAATCGCCCGAGCAGGTGATCGATCACCGCCGGGGCGACACCGGCATCCCGAGCGAGCTCGTCGCGGCGATCGCGCACGTCGTCCCAACCGGCGGCGCCGACCAACGGCACGTCGGCCGTGCGGGACCGCTCGCTCCGTCCGAGCGCCGAGACGACAGCGTCCACCGCGTCGGATGCCATCACCCGATACGTCGTGTACTTGCCACCGGCGACGGTGATCAGCCCCGGGGTGACCGTGCTGACCGCGTGCTCGCGGCTCAGCTTCGACGTCGACTCCGACTCGCCGTAGAGCAACGGTCGCAGCCCGGCGTACACGCCGATCACGTCGTCCTTCGTGAGGCCTGGATCCAGCCACCGGTTGGCCTGGTCGAGCAGGTAGTCCACGTCGGTGCTGCTCGCTGCCGGATGCGCCAGGTCGAGCTCCCAGTCCGAGTCGGTGGTGCCGACCAGCCAGTGGGCCCCCCAGGGGATCACGAAGAGGACCGACTTCGGCGTGCGGCAGATCAAACCGGTGCCGGCGTCGATCCGGTCCCGGGGGACGACGAGGTGCACGCCCTTCGACGCGCGGACTCGCAGGGACGAGCCGCCGACGAGGTCCTGGATCTGATCGGTCCAGACACCGGTGGCGTTGACGACCTGGCGTGCTTCGATCCGGATCCGAGGGTGATCGGCGTCGCCCGATTCGAGGTCGACCACCGAGATCGCTTCGACCGTGCCGCCCTGGTCGCGGTGGATGTCGACGGCGCGCACCGACGTGGCGATGGCGGCGCCGTGGGCAGCGGCGGTGCGGACGACGGCCATCGTGTGGCGGGCGTCGTCGACCTGGGCGTCCCAGTATCGGATACCGCCGGTGCAGGAACCGTCCCGCAGTGATGGGACGAGCGTCGTCGCCGCTCGGCGTGAATAGTGCCGGTGACGGGGAAGCGGGTTGTCGCCGAACGCCGCGAGGACGTCGTACAACGCGATCCCGGCGCCTACGTAGGCGCGCTCCCAGACGCGGTGGGTGAGCGGGTACAGGAACGACACCGGCCGAGCGAGATGTGGACACAGACGGCGCAGCATGAGGTTGCGCTCGTGCAGGGCCTCGGTCACGAGCCCGAAGTCGAACTGTTCGAGGTAGCGGAGTCCGCCGTGGAACAGCTTCGACGACCGACTCGACGTCCCGGCCGCGAAGTCGCGTTGTTCCACCAGCGCGACCGACAGGCCTCGGGTCGCCGCGTCGAGCGCCACGCCTGCGCCGGTCACGCCGCCCCCGATGACCACCAGGTCGAAGGTCTCGGTTCGCATCCGCTCGAGATCGGCTGCGCGCCGAGACGGGTCGAGGACCGAGGGGTTCGCAGCCATCGGGACAGTCTCTCGCACGGGTCGGCACCCGCCCCAGCGGCGACATCTACAGTGTCCGACCCATGACCGTGACCCCGATGAACCCGGTCGACCCCGACTCCACGACGGGCACCGTGACCCACCCGCCCGACGCCCGTCACGATGCAACACCGGCGATCCGGCCGCCGTCCCCGGACGAGATCATCGCCTGGTGGCTCCGCGTGCTCGGCGAGCTCGGCCGGGCACCGTTCACGCTCTACCGCGTACGTCAGCTCATGACGTCGATGTCGCGCCTCCCCGATCAGATCGAGGCGCTCACCGCTGCGCTCGACCGGACGACCGACACGTTGGAGACGAGCCTGGCCGGCATGGACGAGCGGCTCGAGGATCTCCAAGGCACGTTCGAAGGGGTCGACGGCCGGGTCGAGAACCTCGAATCGACCGTCGGCCAACTCATGGCCACGGTCACGAACCTGATCGCCGCGATCCCCGGGGCACGGCGCACCCTTCGCACGCCCGGCTGAGCGCGCCGGAGCCGGGCTACGCCGCCTCCACGATCTCGAGTCGTCGGGTCTTTCCCTCGCGGGGCCCGTCGAGTTCGACGCGGAAGTCCGCAGCCAGAGCGTCGGCCAGCGCTTCGGGCGTGCGGGGATCGACCCCGGTCTCCAGCAGCCACCGGGCGACGATCCCGCGGGTGTGCTTCGCCATGTGGCTGACGACCGAGCGCGTGCCGTCCGGTTGCTCGCGCAGCACGTGGACGGCGACGGTCCGCTCGGCGAGGGCGCCCTCGGGCCGCCACGCCGCGGCATAGGTGGACGATCGGAGGTCGACGACGAGGCCGCGGCCGACCACAGCCGGGAGGACGGCGTCGAGCGACGGACGCCATGCCGCCGCCAGCTTCCCGACGCCGGGGAGCGCGACGTCCATCGACAACCGGTACGACGGCACCTTGTCGTTGGGACGCAGCGCGCCGAACGCCGCGCTGATCACGACGAGCCGTCGAGCGGCCCGGGCCTTGCCGGAGCGGTCGAGCGACGCGAGGTCGAGGGCGTCGTAGAGCACGCCCGTGTACAGCCGCGACGCCGGCAGCGTGGGGGCGGACCACAGATCGACGTTGCGATCCACCTGGTCGCGCACGCCGGCACCGACGCCGAGGACGTCGAGCGCTCCGGCGCGAGCCGAGAGATCGACGAGCGCATCGACGACCTCTACGCGGGTCTCGGTCAGTTCCGGGAACGACAACTGGTCGAGGTCGAGGGGGCGGCCGCGGCTGCCGGCCGCCTTTCCTTCGGACGGGGGAGCCAGGATCAACATGGCGCGCCGTGGACGTGTTGGCGGATCCAGGAATGCATGGCGATCCCCGAGGCGACCGCGGCGTTGATCGAGCGCGTGGACCCGAACATCTCGATCGAACACACCGTTCGGCAGGCGGCGATCGCGTCGGGCGACAGCCCCGGCCCCTCCTGGCCGAACAACAACACGCAGTCACGCGGCAGCGGCGTCGACTCGAGCGCCACGCTTCCGTCGACGTTGTCGATGCCCACCAGCGTGAGTCCCTGCCCGTCGGCGTGCCGTGCGAGGACACCGACGTCGGCGTGGTGGCGGACGTGTTGGTACCGCTCGGTCACCATCGCCCCGCGACGGTTCCAGCGCCGGCGGCCCACGATGTGGACCTCGGCGGCGAGGAATGCGTTGGCGTTTCGGACGACGCCCCCGATGTTGCGGTCGTGCTGCCAGTTCTCGATCGCGACGTGGAAGGGGTGCCGTCGGCCGTCGAGGTCGGCGACGATCGCCTCCACGGTCCAGTACCGGTACCGGTCGGCGACGTTGCGTCGGTCGCCGTCGCGGAGCAGGGCCGGGTCGAGTCGGTCGTCATCGGGCCACGGTTCCGGGTGTGGCCCGACGCCGATCACTTCGGGCGTCGGCGCGACGTCGTCGGCGCTCACGCCATGTCCGAGCGGACGCCGCGCAACCCGCGCCACGCCAGATCGGCGACCAGCGTCGCCACGTCGCCGGGGTCGAGGTCCTCGTCGTTGGTGAGCCAGTGCCGCGTCGTCCCCTCGGCCAGGCCGACGATCCCGTGCGCGAAGAGCAGGCGTTCGTGTGCGGGTAGTCCCTCGATCCGGATCAGCGGCGCGACCGCACCCGCGATCGCCCGCTCGACCCGTGACGCCTCCTCGGCGAACTCGGCGTCGCGTCTGGTGCCTCCGCCGAACATGAGGCGATACGCGTGGGGTTGGTCGGCCACGAACCGGAAGTAGGCCCGGAGCCCTGCCTCGACCTGCTCGCGGGGTACCGGCGCCTGCTCGGTCGCCGTGCGGATCTCGGACATGAGGCGGTCGCCGACGGACCGGAGGAGCTCGAGGTAGAGGCTCCGCTTGGAGGAGAAGTGCTGGTAGAGCACCGGCTTGGTGACCCCGGCGGCGTCCGCGACGTCGTTCATCGACGTGAGGTGGAATCCGTGCTCGGCGAAGACCTGGAGGGCGACGTCGAGCAGCTGCTCCTTGCGCCGTGCGGCTGGCAGCCGGGAGGACATCGGTCGATTGGTACCACCGCTGGGCCTGATGGGGCACATCCGAACGCCGTATTCCGGACACATCGGTCATCGGCGGGAAATTTCCCGCTGCCGGAGAAGGGACCCCCGCGCGCGGAGGCGAAGAAGTGATCGTGCCCAGCCGAAACAGTGCCCCGTCGAAGGTCACCCGCCGCCCGGCCCAGCCGATCCGGCCGATGCCGGCCCGCCGCCTGTCGGCCGACCTCCTCGCCGTGAAGGCCCGCCGCCGCCGATACTCGCGGCTGCTCCCGCCTCGCACGGGCGAGCGCGGCTGGTAGCGATTCGCTAGGTGGGTCGGTCCTCGTCCGCGAGGGTCCGACGTCCGTCCTCACGATCCTGGCGTTCGGCCGCCTTCACCGCGTAGCCGAACACGATCGCCGGCGCGAGCACGATCGACCCGACCACGATCAGCGCCACGATCGCTCCGGACACGCGCCCGAACCCGATCGCGAGCCCGACGAAGAAGCCGGCGATCGCCAGCCCGAACGCTCCGTAGCCGAGTCGCTGGCCGATCTCGACCAGACGGGCGATACGGCGTCGTCGCTCCAGCACGGGGTCTTGGCTCACGATCCGAGATGCTCGCGCACTCGCCGGGCTGGGCGGGCATCGGAGCGACCGGGCGGTCACATGGCCCGGATACGAGACCGCACACGAGACCGCACACGAGACTGGGCACAGACCCCTCTATCATCGCCGTTGTTCGGAGGCAGGAAGTTGTGACATCGATCACGAATCTCCTGTTACTGAGGGTCCGCAATTAATCGTCGACGCATCCATGAGGAGGCGTTCTCGGCGAGATAACAGCACTGACGTGGGGGTTCACGTGAACGCAAGAGGATTCGCCTTTCGGCGCACGATGGCAATCGGAGCCGTCTGGGCGTTGGGCATGGCCGGACTGGTCGTGTCGTCCGCACCGGCGTCCGGCCAGGCCGCAGTAGAGCCGGGCAGGGGCAGCGCCTACGCGCAGGGCTACAAGATCGACCCGCGCAGCGGCCGACTGTCGTTCGCGCTCACCTACGGCATGGCCCTCGCCGGCCACCAGAACACCGTCGCCGTCGGCGAGGCTCGCTCGCTCGATCTCGGGGTCATCGGCACCACGCTCGCCGGCGCAGGCTGCGACGGTGGCGACCCGACCCTCCCGAAAGAGGACCAGCCGCAGCCGCTCGTGGTCCGCTCCGGCGAGGACGGCGCCGCCGAGGGCAAGACCGAGACCGAGAACGGTGTCGAGAAGCAGGCGAGTGCCGACAGCTCCCCGCTCGCAACCTCGGTGGCGACCACCGCAGCGACGGGCGACCGCGCCGCGGTCCTGATCGGCAGCACACGGAGCGAGACCTCGTCGGGCATCGTCGATGGCGTCCGTGTCGCCCGTGCCGTCACCGATGTGTCCGAGATCAGCGTCGCTGTCGACGCGCTCGTCATCAAGGGGCTCCGCTGGGAGGCCTCGTGGCAGAGCGCCCCGCAGGAGAAGGTCACGGGATCGTTCACGATCGAGGGCATCGAGATCGCCGGACAGGCCCAGCCCACGAGTGGCGATGCCTTCCAGGACCTGGCACAGGCGAACGCCGCGCTCACACCGCTCGGCATCGAGATCAGCCCGCCGACGGTCCGCAATGAGTCCGGCATCTCCTTCGTCGACCCGCTCCGCATCGGCATCGTCCCGAGTGACGCACGCGATGGTGCCGTCGGCGGCGTCATCGGCGTGCTCCAGCCGGTCCGGGAAGCCCTCGTCGATGCGCTCATCGAATTCGACTGCGGCAATGCCTCCTACGTCACGATCGCCGACCTGGCGCTCGGGTCGGTCACGGGTGCCGGCTCGCTGAACATCGAACTCGGTGGCGTGACGGCGACGAGTGCGGACCTCGGCGCGACGAGCCTCCTCGGATCGCTGCCGCCACCGCCCGCACCGTCGGCTCCGGCGCTACCGGATTCGTCGAGCGGTTCGGTCGGGACCGGCGGCTCGACGGGTTCGTCCGCCGGCGGGTCCTCGGCCTCCGGAGGGTCCGGCGCCGTCACTCCGGTCGACGCCCAGCCCGCAGCCTCGAACACCACCGAGACCGCGACGACGCCCCTCGAGCGCATCGCCGGTAGCCGCGGTGGTCCGCTCGTCCTCGTCGGGCTCGGTGGTCTGTTGTTGCTCGGCGCACTCGCCGAGTTGGACCGCCGCAAGATGCGCAAGGCCCAACGGTCCGTTCCGATGGAGGCGCTCGTCTGATGAGTACCGATCTCACCTACCAGGCCAGCATCCCGCCCCAGGGCACCAAACCGGTCTACAAACGACTCTGGCGTGGCTACGGACCGCTGGCGATCCTGGCGCTCGCGCTGATGTTGATGGCGGCGCTCGTGCCGACGATGAGCGAGGAACGTCCCGCTGGCGGAGCGGACACCGGGACCGACGGGACCGAATCCGGGCTCGTCGTCGACCCCCTCGAGGGAGGCACGTACTGATGGCCGCTCCCACCGACGACACCGTCGACATCCACCGTTCGTTCACGGTTCAGCAGCGCTCGTTCAAGGGCTACGGCCCGCTCGCCGTGCTCGGTGTGATGCTCGTCGTGATGGCGTTGTTCGCTCCCACGCTCGCACCCGAGCGACAGGAGACCGCCACCGGCGGATTCTCCGGTGACACCGGCGGCGGCTTCTTCGATGACAGCGCGACCCCCGACACGGTCGCCGGCGACACGACGACCGAGGTGACCACGGGCGGCGACGAGACCGGCGGCGACGACGGCAGCAGCAGCGACGACGGCGGATCAGCTCCCGTCGCCGGCGACCCTGGCGCCGTCGCGGCCGACGGCCAAGGCAGCGGCGTCGCCCCGGTCGCCGGGGTCGCACCCTGCCCCGATCGTCAGCAGCAGATCCCCGGCGACGAGTACTCGCCCCCCTGCGTCGCATGGGGCGGCGGCAACAACGGCGGCGCCACGACCAAGGGCGTCACCGAGGACAAGATCCTCGTGTCGTACCGGGTGCTGGGAGGCGAGAAGGGGTTCCAGCAGACGATGGCCGAACTCGCCGGTGCGAGCCTCTCGGACACCCCCGACACCATCCAGAACACCATCCGGGCCTTCGCCGACTACTTCAGCACGCGCATGGAGTTCTACGGCCGGTCGATGGAGGTCGTCTTCTACGACGGCCAGGGCTCGAACACCAACGAACTGCTCGGCAAGGGTCGTGACAAGGCCGAAGCGGACGCCGTGAAGGTCGCGGAGGAGATCGGTTCGTTCGCCGACCTGTCGGCCACCTCGGAGCCGTACGCCGACGCTCTGGCCGACCGCGGTGTGGTCGGTTTCGGCACGCCCTACCTGTCGCGGAAGTGGCACGAGGACCGGGCGCCGTTCGTCTGGTCGCTCGCCACCGACGGCACCCGGGTGTCCGAGCTCGCCTCCGAGTACGCCAACAAGAAGCTGCACGGCAAGCCGGCGATCCACGCCGGTGGCGAGCTCGCGAGCAAGACACGGAAGTTCGCGACGATCGCGCCGGAGAACTCCTGGTACCAGGACTCGGTGAACAACTCCCGACGGATCACCCAGGAGGCCGGGAACGACCCGGGCGAGAACGTCAAATACCAGCTCGACCTGTCCACCATGTCGAGCCAGGCCAACAACATCGTCCCGAAGCTGAAGAACCAGGGCGTCACGACCGTCGTGTGCGGTTGTGACCCGGTCCTGCCCGTCTTCCTCTCCGGCGTGGCGAACCGGGAGTCGTACTACCCCGAGTTCATCATCGCCGGCACGGCGCTCACGGACGCCGACATCGTGGGCCAGCTGTGGGACCAGAACTTCGCTTCGCATGCGTTCGGGATCAGCTCGCTCGAGCCGTTCGTCCCGCCGACGCAGACGATCGCCTACGAGGCCTTCAAGTCGGTCCGTCCCGATCAGGAGCCGGCCTTCTCGGTCGACCTGATCTACTACCAGATGTACATGCTGGCGATCGGTATCCAGGGTGCCGGTCCGACCCTGACGCCCCAGTCCTTCTCGGACGGCATGTTCAACTATCCGCAGCGCAGCGGCACGATCGGACTGTGGAAGTTCGGTCCGGGTGACCGCACCGCAGCCAACGACGTTCGCGAGATCTACTGGGATCCGAACGCCATCTCGCCCTACAACGGCAAACAGGGCTCGTACCTGCCCCACCAGAAGAGTCAACGGTACGAGTTCGGACAGTTCACCCCCGGCGACCCGATCAGGCCCGTATCATGACCGCTGTACTCGAACGCATCCCCGGGGCTTCGACGCTCGGGTCCTGGAGCAAGCGCGACCGAGCGCTCTTCGTGGGCGCCGGCCTCGTCCTCGCCTACTTCGGGTTCTACAACCTGCCGCTCACGGCGGACTTCATCCAGGAGAAGGCCCCGTACTCGGTGCTCTTCATCGGCACGGTGCAGGGCACCACGACGGCGCTGTTGGCGATGGGTCTGATCCTGATCTATCGCACGAACCGGTTCGTGAACTTCTCCTACGCCGCCATGGGAGCGCTCCCGGGCGCCTTCGCGCTGGGGCTGCACCTCGAGAACGGCTTCCCGTTCTTCGCCGCTCTCGTCCTGGCCGTCGTCATCGGCGTCGGCGTCGGCTTCGTCACCGAACTGGTCATCCGACGGTTCAAGAACTCGAGCCGACTCATCGTGACGGTGGCCTCCATCGGCCTCGCGCAGATCTTCGGAGTGCTCAGCCTGTTCGCGAACAAGGCGATCGGGTTCATCTCCCTCGCCGGCGGGTTCACCATCCCTCTCGATCTGCGGATCTCGCTCGAGGGTGGCATCAAGACCATGACCGGCGACGAGATCCTCATCATCGCCGTGGTCCCCGCCGTGATCGCCGGACTCGCCTGGTTCCTGCTCCGCACCGACGCCGGTGTCGCGATTCGCGCCGCCGCCGAGAACGAGGACCGGGCGCTCCTGCTCGGCATCCCCGTCTACAAGCTCGGGCGCATCGTGTGGATGATCGCCGGTGGGCTCGCCGCGCTCACCTACGTCCTGCAGGCGCCGTCGTCGGGCATCTCGCCCGGCGTCGTGTCGGCCGGTCCTGCCGTACTGCTCCCGGCGCTCGCCGCGGCCGTCGTCGCTCGACTCGAGTCCCTGCCCACGGCCTTCATCGCCGGCATCGGACTCGGCATGCTCGATCAGATCGTGCGTTGGAACGGCACCGGCACGCCGTCGATCACGACGATGTTCTTCCTGGCCGTGATCCTCGTCGCACTGCTCGCGCAGCGGGCGTCGCTCTCCCGTGCCATGAACTCCGAGAGCGCGAGCTTCACCTCCGACGGCATCGTCAAGCCCGTCCCGCGGGAGCTCCGCGATCTGCCCGAAGTCAAGTACGCCAAGTGGGCGCTGTGGGCCGTCGTCGCCCTCGCCTTCGTCTGGATCCCGTACACGTGGGGTCCGTCCAACCAGCTCCTCGCGGCCATCGGCATCGTGTGGGCGATGGTGGGCGTCTCCCTCGTCCTGCTGACCGGTTGGGGCGGCCACATCAGCCTCGGCCAGTTCGCCATCGCAGGCATGGGCGGGCTCATCGCCGGCAACCTGTTGCTCCGCGAGGACGTCGACCTGTTCATCGTGCTCCTCCTCGCCGGAGCCGCCGGGGCGCTGACCGCCCTGGTCGTCGGACTCCCGGCGCTGCGTATCCGAGGGCTCTTCCTCGCGGTGAGCACGCTGGCGTTCGCCGTCGCACTCAACTCCTACGTGTTGAACCCGGACAACTTCTCGTCCATCATCCCCGACAACATCGAACGGCCGATCCTGTGGGAACGGTGGGACCTCGACAGCGGGTATCCCATGTACGCCCTCTGCCTGGCGTTCCTCGCGTTCGCGTTCCTCGCTGCGACGAGCGTCCGCGGAACGAGGTCCGGCCGGGTGATCATCGGGACCCGCGACAACGAACGGGCCGCCGACTCGGCGTCGGTGCCGACCACGCGCATCAAGCTGTCGGCCTTCCTGGTCGCCGGGTTCATCGCCGGGACCGCGGGCGGTCTCCACGTCACGATCCTGGGCTCGCTCGGGCAGGGCACCTACTCCCCGGAGATGAGCCTCGACGTGTTCTCGACCGCGGTCATCGGTGGGCTCGGGTCGCTCACCGGTGCGGTCAGCGGCGTGTTGTTCTTCCAGTGGTTGTCGACGATCACCGCCCTCGGCGACATCCGACCGTTGATCTCCGGCGCCGGCCTGTTGGTCGTGCTGTTGATCTTCCCGGGCGGGTTCGCCCAGCTCGCCGCAAGCCTGCGCGACCGCTATCTGCGGCGGGTGGCCGAACGCCGGGACATCCTGGTGCCGTCCCTCGTGGCCGACAAGAAGGACGACAGTGGCGCCGACGAACAAGAGGAGAGCCTCCTGACTGGTGCCCTCGGCGGATCGGACGACGACGCCGCCTCCGACGATTCCGAACTGGTGGGAACGAACTGATGAGCGACACGAACGGAACCCGGCGCCGACGCGCTCCACTGCGGGCCGAGCCGCTGCCCGAGACCAACGGCCACGCCGCACACGACGCCACGACGGTGATGGAGTCCCCGGCGCCCGCCGCGGCGCCGCCCGTCCACGCTGCGCCCGCGCAACCCGAGCCCCGGCCGTCGAAAGCCGACCTCGTCACCGACGAGACCATCCTCGAGTGCAAGGGCATCGACGTCAGCTACGGCCCCGTGCAGATTCTCTTCGGGGTCGACCTCGAGGTGAAGCGCGGCGAGGTCGTCGCCCTCCTCGGGACGAACGGCGCGGGCAAGTCCACGCTCCTCAAGGCGATCTGCGGCCTCAAGGCGCCCAAGGCGGGAACGATCACCTTCGCCGGTGAGGACATCACGGGCCTGTCGGCCGACCTCGTGACCCACAAGGGTGCGGCGCTCATGCCCGGCGGAAAGGGGATCTTCCCGACCCTGACCGTGGCGGAGAACCTGCGCCTCGCCACCTGGCTCATCCGCGACGACACCCAACGGGTCAAGGAAGCCAAGCGCGAGGTCCTCGACCTGTTCCCGATCCTCGAAGAGCGGTCCGGCCAGCTCGCCGGCGACCTGTCCGGCGGCGAGCAGCAGATGCTCGCGCTCGGCGGTGCCTTGATGACATCGCCCGAACTCTTGATGATCGACGAGCTGTCACTCGGTCTGGCCCCCACGATCGTCGCCCGCCTGCTCGAGGTCGTCGACGAGATCCATCGTCGCGGCACCACGATCATCGTCGTCGAACAGTCGGTCAACGTCGCGCTCAACCTCGCCGAGCGGGCGGTCTTCATGGAGAAGGGTGAGTTCCGCTTCACCGGACCCACCCGCGACCTCCTCGATCGCCCCGACATCCTGCGCTCGGTGTTCATCGCCGGCGGGTCCGCCGACGAAGAGCCCGACGAGGCGCCGGACAAGACACCCGCCAAGGCCAAGAAGGCCGTCGAGCAACGGGTGATCGCCGACGATGCCGCCACCGTGCTCGACATCCGCGGCCTCACGAAGCGCTTCGGTGGCATCACCGCCGTCGACGACGTCGACGTACAACTCCGCGACGGCCAGATCATCGGACTGATCGGCCACAACGGCGCCGGCAAGACGACGATGATGGACTGCATCTCGGGCTTCCTGTCGATCGAGGCCGGGCGCATCGGCATCCGGGGCCTCGACGTCACCGACTGGCTGCCCCACGAGCGTGCGGTCGCCGGCCTCGGTCGATCGTTCCAGGACGCCCGCCTGTACCCGTCGCTCACCGTCGCCGAGACGATCTCGGTGGCTCGTGAGCGGCATCTCGCCAACCGGGACATCGTCGCCGCGGCGCTGGGTCTGCCGGCGTCGTACGAGGTGGAGATCGATGTCGAGACCAAGGTCGAGGAACTGGTCGAGTTGATGGGCCTCAGCGCGTACCACGAGAAGCTCACGGGCGAGTTTTGGGAGATGGGGGTCGATCGGCTCTTCAG